>DZCE01000027.1 GCA_022736375.1 Arcobacter nitrofigilis
CGACCCCCTGGTCCCAAACCAGGTGCGCTACCAGACTGCGCTACACTCCGTTTTAAAATGGAATGAGATTATATCCTAAATCAAGTACAATGTCAAGAAGATTAGCTAAATTAGCTCAACTTCTTTATTTCCACTTGCTAAAGCGCCTATTATGTAGCCATCAGTTGATGATAATATTGCTTCAGCATCTACAGCGTCAACAACCCATACCATACCTACACCCATATTGAATGTGCGATACATCTCTTCTTCGCTTACATATTGACTCATAAAATCAAATATTGGCAAAGTGCGTATTGTACTTTTGTTCACGATAGCTTTTATACCCTCTGGTAATACTCTAGGTAAGTTTTCTACTATACCTCCACCTGTTATGTGAGCTAACGCTTTTATTCGTGACTTATGCTCTTTAAATAACTTTATGTATATTCTAGTAGGCTCAAGAAGTGTATCAACTAGTGGCTTACCATTGAAGTCATCATTTAGGCTCATACCTAGTTTTTCAAAAAATATTTTACGAACCAAAGAGTAGCCATTAGAATGGACTCCTGAGCTTGGAATTGCTATTAATACCTGCCCTTCACGCACATTACTAATTGTATCCATCTCACTTCGTTCAGCTATACCAACTGCAAATCCAGCCAAATCAAAATCATCATTATGATACATACTAGGCATCTCGGCTGTTTCGCCACCTACTAGTGCACACTCTGCTTCACGACAGCCAGCTGCAATACCTGACACTACTGCTTGTGCATCAGCTGGTATTAGTTTGCCAGTTGCATAATAATCAAGAAAGAACATAGGAGTGCCAAAATTACAAATCAAATCATTAACACACATAGCCACCAAATCTATACCAACTGTATCAAGCTTTTTGCTCTCTATAGCTAGCTTTAGTTTTGTACCAACGCCATCAGTTGCAGAAAGGATTACTGGCTCTTTGTATCCAGTAGGCAAAGCATACGCTCCAGCAAAAGAACCTATACCACCAATTACATTGCTATCAAAAGTAGATTTAACATCACTCTTTATCGCTTCAACAAAAGCATTTCCAGCGTCTATATCTACGCCAGCATCTTTATATGAGATTGTTGCCATCACTACTCCTTTGTTGATTAATAATTAGTTTGAATTCTTTTTATCTCTTGCCATTTTTCTTCTAGTATTCTCATCTAGGAATTTCTTACGGATACGAATTGTAAGCGGAGTAACCTCTACTAGCTCATCATCTTCTATCCACTCCATCGCTGATTCTAGTGTGATTTTTCTAGGTACTACTAGTTTAATAGCTTCATCAGCACCACTTGTTCTCATATTTGAAAGTGCTTTACCTTTTAGTGGATTAACATCCAAATCACCTGGTCTCGCACTCTCTCCGATTACCATACCTGAGTATACTTTGTCTTGAGGATTGATAAACAGTGTACCTCTTGCTTGTAGATTAAATAGTGAGAAAGCAACTGCCACGCCATCATCCATAGATACCAAGGCACCTGGAGTTCTGCTCTCAACGCTACCACTATATGCACGATATTCAAGGTACGAGTGATTCATAATCCCCTCACCTTTTGTATCAGTCAAAAATTCATTTCTAAATCCGATAAGCCCACGAGCTGGAATCTCAAACTCAATTCTAACAGTACCATCAGGCATAGGAACTAGAGATGTCATCTCTGCTTTTCTCTTGCCTAGTTTTTCGATAGCAACACCTTGGAACTCTTCAGGAACATCAACAACAAGATGCTCAAATGGCTCCATTTTAACACCATCTTCAACTTTGATAACAACTTCTGGACGAGCCATCATAAACTCATAACCTTCTCTTCTCATGTTCTCAGCTAGTATACCTATTTGAAGCTCTCCACGACCAGATACTTGATAAGAAGCGTCACCCATAGGCTCCATTTTCATAGCTATGTTTGTCTCCATCTCTTTTTCAAGTCTCTCTCTGATTTTGTTTGAAGTAACATGTTTGCCCTCAGTACCAGCAAGAGGACCATCATTTACAGAGAAAATTACAGATAGTGTAGGCTCTTCGATGTGCATAGGGTCAAGTGCAACTGGATTATTATTATCACAGATACTATCACCAACATCAATATCATTAAAACCTGCGATTGCAACAATATCTCCAGCTTCAGCTTCTGCGATATCTAGTCTCTCAAGACCTTTAAATCCGATTAGTTTAGAGATACGGCTTTTTGATTTTGCTCCACACGCTTTAACTAGAGTAAACTCATCACCTTTTCTTACAACACCATTGAATATTCTTGTGATACCAATACGACCTACAAAGTTGTCATTATCTAGTGTAAATACTTGTGCTTGAGTTGGATTTTCTGCGTCCCCTGTTGGATACGGAACATGTTTAAGTATTGCTTCAAATAGTGGAGTCATGTCTTTATCTTCGTCTTCCATGTTCCATTTTGCATAACCATTTCTAGCAGCTGCGTATAGCACTGGGAATTCAAGTTGTTCTTCATTTGCATCAAGTGCTACTAGTAGGTCAAAAACTTCATCCATAACACGGTCAGGATCAGAACCATCTTTGTCTATTTTGTTGATAACAACGATAGGTATAAGTCCAAATCCAATTGCTTTTTTTAAAACAAATTTAGTTTGAGGCATAACACCTTCTTGTGCATCTACAAGCAAAAGAACACTATCTACCATTCGCAGAACACGCTCAACTTCACCACCGAAATCGGCGTGTCCTGGAGTATCTATAATGTTAATCTTGTGATCTCCATAAGTGATAGCTGTATTTTTTGAAAGGATTGTTATCCCTCTCTCTTTTTCGATGTCATTACTATCCATCGCTCTTTCAGTCACCTCTTGGTGTGCTGCATATGTTCCGCTTTGTTGAAGTAGTTGGTCAACAAGTGTTGTTTTACCATGGTCAACGTGAGCGATTACGGCAATATTTTTTATCTTTTGCATTTCTTAGTCCTAATGTATTTTATTGATTGTTAGGTGCATTATATCGAAATAATATTACAACTACCGTATTAAAGCGAAAATCCATATAATTCATGGTAATTTTTCATGGCATATCTATCAGTCATAGAGGCTATATAATCACTTATTACCCTGTGGTTTGGTCGTGTATCAAGCAGTGTTCTTTGATGATTTGGAATCAAGTTATTATCACTTTTGAATGCTTCATATAGCGACTTAACACATTGTTTGCCTGAATACATTTTTTTCACTATTTTTTCGTGCCTATATAACTTTTGATATAATCTTTTTTTGACCTCTTTTATTGCAGTTTCAAGTTCACTTTCGAATCCTATCTTTAAATTAACCGAACTATCTATGGTCGCACAAAGTGGTTCACTTGAAGTATTATATGCACCAATACATTCTTTTGAATAGGCTATAAACTCAGATACCAGAATCGTAATTAACGCCGCCACAAAACGATGTCTATATAGTCTATGATTAGCATTCATCCCCTCTGATGATACTTTAGTGTCCACTAATTTACAAAGTTTTAAATCCAATAAATCATCCCACCTAATAAGCCCATACTTGATACCATCATCAATATCGTGGCTAATATATGCTATCTCGTCAGCCCTATCAACAACCATAGCTTCAAGGGAAGGGTGCTTATCTAGTGCAAACCTCTCATCAATCCCATGCAAAAAACTTTTTTGGTATGGATATGAGTGCTTTAGTACGCCCTCAAGTGTAGCGAATGTAAGATTTAATCCATCAAACCCATCATATCTTTTTTCTAGTTTCGTAAGAACTCTAAATGACTGAAAATTATGCTCAAAGCCATACTTGTGTCCATCTGCTTTTAAAATTTCATCAAGCGTGTCTCCACCAATATGCCCAAAAGGCGTATGACCCAAATCATGCGACAAAGCTATTGCTTCACAAAGTGTCTCATTTAGATTTAGTGACCTTGCTAATGTTCTAGCTATTTGGCTAACCTCAAGTGAATGGGTTAATCGTGTTCGAAAATAATCGCCCTCATGATTCAGAAAAACTTGTGTTTTATATTCCAATCTCCTAAATGAGCTTGAATGCAATATTCTATCTCTATCTCTGGCGTAAGAATCTCTGAAGTCTTCCTCGAATGGATAAAAACGCATATTTGCATATGTTTTGCTCATATTTTATTGCCTTTGAATTTTGTTTTAATTTGGTATAATTATATCAAAATAGAACTCAAGGTCTGTCATGAAAGTAGAACTATTACACCATACACCATTAATCATATGTGCAACAGCCATAAGAACTTGTTGGCAGAGTCAAGATAAAAGTGATAGTATAAATGGTATATGTGGAGAGAATGATAAGGCTCTTATAGACAGAGTAGGAAATAAATTCAAACACGCTAGTACATTAGAGCATATCTCTTATAATTTTTATATTAGTGGAGTCAGTAGGGCTTTATTACAAGAGTTGGCTCGTCATAGGATGGCTAATTTAAGTGTAAAAAGCACTAGATACACACTCAAAGAACTTAAAGAATGTAATGAGATAGACTATAATAAATTTTTAGTTATGACTGATAATGAAATGGTTGATAATGCAAGTAAACAAGCACTTGATAATTTACAAAAGATACTAAAAGCGAATGTTAGTAATGATATAGCAAAATATTGTTTACCTGAGAGTTATAAAACAGAACTTACTTGGACTATTAATGCTAGAAGTTTACAGAACTTTTTACATCTACGAACCAATAAAGCAGCATTATGGGAAATAAGAGATTTAGCGTATGCTATTTATAAAGAGTTACCTAAAGAACATAAATATTTGTTTGAAGGTAGTGTAGCTTAAAAAGAAATGATATGATTTAACATAATTTTTTGGAGAATTTTATTTTTGAGGCTGTAAGAATTTTTAAAACTACATTATGTAGTTTTAAAATGAAGATTATTTAACTAACTCTATGATTGCCATAGGAGCAGCATCACCTTTTCTAAGGCGAGTTTTGATAATTCTAGTGTAACCACCAGTTCTATCTTTATATTCTGGAGCTATTTCTGTTACCAGTTTGTTAGTACACTCTTTGTCCTGAAGCATTGCAAAGATTGCTCTGTGTGAATTGAAATCACCTACAATAGCTTTAGTTATAAGCTTTTCAAAATAGCTTCTAAGCTCTTTAGCTTTTGGTAAAGTCGTCTCAATCTTGCCCTCTTTTGTCAAAGCAATAGATAGGTTTTTAAGCAATGCAGCTCTATGAGAAGAGGTACGATTTAGTTTACGGTATCCGTGTCTATGTCTCATGCCTTTATCCTTTTAGTATTTTTATTTTTTTAGTCAATGAATCTCTAGTCGCATCGGCAAGTTCATAATCAGAACCAAATCCATGCTCAACTAAACACTCCATAATCTCATCAAGAGATTTTGCACCTAGATTTTTAATATCTTTTAATTCAAGATTACTCATTAATACAAGCTCTCCTAGAAATTTAATCCCTTCTCTATCGAGTGAGTTAAATGATCTTGCACTAAGACCAAGTGTATCAACTCCCTTTAAGAAAGGTTTCAATAGATTATCATCGCCACTTTTCTTAGCATTAGGTACAGTTACATCAATGTTCATTACACCATTGAATATACTAAGTTGTTTATTCATGGTTTCTAATGCATTAGTAAACGCATCAACAGGTGTGATTTGACCATCAGTTAATATATCAAAAACTATCTTTTCATAGTTTGGATTGTCTTCTACGAGCATATTTTCAATACGGTAGTTAACTTTTTTAACTGGCGTGAAGAAAGCATCAAGAGCAATAGCGCTACTATCAACTTCATCTTTTAAATCTTCACTTGCTACATAGCCAATACCTTTTGCAATTACAATAGTAAAGCTAAGTTCTGCATCTTCATTGAGTGTTGCTAGAGGCATATCACCATTAGCTATCTCAACTAGATCGTTTGCAAGATCACTGGCTTTAATCTCTTTATGACCAGAGAAACTGTAGCTAAGTTCAACTCTCTCACTTCCCTCTTCTTTTATCTTAAATCTGATATTCTTAAGGTTAATAATAAAAACAGCAACATCTTCATGCATACCTCTAATATTATCAAACTCGTGAGCTGCATTTTTTATCTTTACAGAAATTGGTGCATATCCGATTGAGCTTCCAAGAATAAGTCTTTTTAGTGGGTGAGCCAAAGTAATTGCATATCCATTTTCAAAAGGATAAGCGATAACTTCTGCTCTATTCGCACTCAACTCATTAACTTCTACTTCAGTAGGCATAAATGGTGCAACTTTAATTTTTCTCATGGTTAGCCTTTAACTTATTACGATTATTTAGAATAAAGCTCAACTATTAGACGCTCTTCCACAGGTATTGTAATCTCTTCTCTAGCAGGGATTCTAGTAAATATTCCAAAAAGTTTCTCTTTTTCTACATCTACCCACTCTACCATACCAGTTTGATTAGTTAATTCCATTGCTCTTAATATTTGCGGATTAGCCAAACTTTTTTCTCTAATTTCAATTTTTTGACCAGCACGAACTTTGAAAGATGGAATATCCACTCTCTTGCCATCAACTAAAATATGTCTGTGATTTACTAGTTGTCTAGCAAATGCTCTTGTTGTAGCAAAACCCATTCTGTATACAACATTATCAAGTCTTTGCTCAAGAAGTTGAATAAGCAAACTACCAGTATTGCCTTCTCTTCTATTCGCTTCAACAAATAACGCTCTAAATTGTTTTTCGCTAACGCCATACATAAACTTAGCTTTTTGCTTCTCACGAAGTTGTAAGCCATAGTCACTTATTTTTGTTCTTCTTTGTCCATGTTGTCCTGGAGCATAAGGTCTTTTTTCTAAAGCACTTTTACCTGCTAGTCTTCTTTCACCCTTAAGTCCAAGGTCAACGCCAAGTCGTCTTTCAAGTTTCTCAACTGGACCTCTATATCTTGCCATTTTTAAACCCTTTTATATGTCTATTTCAATAATAAGCATTGCATACAAATGCCAACTTACACCATCATTAAGTACAGATAGACCTTAGTCTAATATTATACTCTTCTCTTTTTAGGAGCTCTACAACCATTATGAGGAAGTGGTGTAATATCTTTAAGATAAGTTACACGAATACCTTCAGTTGCACCAATTGCTTTAACAGCAGTATCTCTACCAGCACCAGGTCCTTGAACCTTGATACCAACTTCTTTAATGCCATTTTCTTTAGCTTTATTAAGAGCGTCTTCTACTGCTTGTTGAGCTGCAAATGGGGTAGATTTTTTACTACCTTTAAAGCCAAGCGCACCAGCACTGCTCCAAGCTAATACATTGCCCATTTCATCTGTAACTGTTATGACCGTGTTATTGAAAGTAGCTGCCACATAGACAACGCCTTTAGCAATACTTTTTTTTACTTTTTTCTTTGCCATATTCCCTTACCCCTTACGCCGAGCCAACGGTTTTTCTTTTACCTTTACGAGTTCTCGCATTGGTTTTTGTTTTTTGACCTCTTACTGGAAGTCCTTTTCTATGTCTAAGACCTCTGTAACTACCTAAGTCCATCAAAGCTTTGATGTCTTCTCTAACTTTCTTACGCAAGTCACCTTCAACCATAAATGAGTTTTGAATCTCATTACGGATAATCGCAGCATCTGCATCTGTAAGTTCATGAACTCTCATATTGTAATCAATTCCCGTTGCATCAAGAATCTTGCGAGATGTATGTAAACCTATACCAAAGATATAAGTTAATGCATACTCCATACGCTTCTTCTGAGGCAAATCAACACCTGCTATACGTGCCATATTTATCCTTGTCTTTGTTTATGTTTTGGATTTTTACAAATCACGCGTACAATGCCTTTGCGTTTAATAACTTTACAGTCATCACACATCTGTTTTACCGACGCCCTAACCTTCATGGTTACTCCTGTGATACTTTTTTGCACTTATTTATTTGCGTGGATTGCCGAGCATTGCAAATGCAATGAGACAAACCAACTCTTTATTAATCAGTGTAAATTAATAAAAAGTTCTTCTCGCAGTTCCTCTTACCTTTATAGATTTAAGGGTGTATATTATACCAAAACTAAATTAAAGTTTACTTATATCTAAAAGTAATTCTTCCTTTATCCAAACTATATGGTGTTATCTCTAGTTTTACCTTGTCCCCTGGTAATATTTTTATGTAGTGCATACGCATTTTTC
The DNA here is from genome assembly GCA_022736375.1 of Arcobacter nitrofigilis. Taxonomy (GTDB): domain Bacteria; phylum Campylobacterota; class Campylobacteria; order Campylobacterales; family Sulfurovaceae; genus BN30871. The sequence continues at coordinate 8,158 of DZCE01000027.1, forward strand.
CAGCTATGTGGCATAAAAGCACATGTCCATTATCAAGCTCTACTCTAAATGTAGCATTTGGTAGTGCCTCTATGACCTTGCCATCAATTTCTATTACATCATCTTTTGCCATTTTTGCTCCATTGCTTAATTTGCATTTGTTAAAATTACAGCTTTTCCATCAATAATCGCTACTTGATGCTCGTAGTGACTTGTACGCAAACCATCATCACATACAACTGACCAGTTATCATCTAAAGTTTTTGGATTGCCACTTTGTTGGCACACCATTGGCTCTAAACAAAAAACCATACCATTTTTTATTTTTGGACCTTGATTTGCTTTTCCATCTAGATAGTTTGGGATATTTGGCTCATCATGTGGCTTGGTTCCAATACCATGACCACAATAGTCTCTAAGTGGGATAAAACCACGACTTGTAATTGCTTGTTCTAAAATACTTGAAAGCTCTTTAAATCTCATACCATCTCTAATCTCTGAAATAGCAGTCATTAACGCGTCACGAGAGCAATCAATTAATCTATTATCCAAATTAGTTATTTCACCAATGCCCATAGTAATAGCAGCATCACCAAAATAACCATCAAGTTTAACTCCAATATCCAATCCCAAGATATCACCATCTTTTATTATCTGTTCTGTAGGCACACCATGAATAATAATTTCATTAAGTGATGTACAAACAGAGGATGGAAAGCCGTAAAGACCCTTAAATGATGGGGCTCCGCCAAGTGAACGAATACAGTCTTCGCCCATCTTGTCAACTTCCAGCATCGTCATTCCAGATTTTACATTTGATTGGAGATATTGCAATGTTTTGCCTACAATTTCGCCAGCTTTAGCCAGCTTATCTATTTCGGATGGTTTACGGATAGCTATTGCCATTCTATAATCCTACATTTCCCAATATATTGTATTGGTTCATTGTTCTTTGTGCCTCAATTTTTCTCATCATATCAAGAGCTACTTGTACGATAATCAAAATTGCAGTTCCACCAAAATAAAAACTTGCACCTAAAGAATTCACAATAACAAATGGTAGTGTTGAAATAATAGCCAAATAAAATGCTCCTGATCCAGTAAGTCTACTTGCTACTTCATTTAAAAATTCTTTGGTATGCTCCCCTGGTCTAATCCCAGGAATAAAGCCACCTTGTCGCTTTAGATTTTCAGAAATATCCTTTGCATTAAATGCAATTGAAGCATAAAAGAAAGCAAAGAAAATAACCAAAATAAAAGTTAATACATTAAATACAAGTCCACCAGGATGCAATGAATCTGCAATTGCTACTGCTATAGTATTTGTACTTGACTGCAACATTGTAAGAGGAAACATCATAATTGCAGATGCAAATATAGGAGGAATAACACCTGATAAATTTACTTTAACTGGAATATAGTTCATCACTCTTTTATTTTGGTTTTGCATAATTGTTTTGCGTGAATACGAAATAGGAATTCTTCTCTCGCCAAGCTCAACATATATGATAGCCAAAATAGTAGCTAGCATGATTATTAAAATAGCAATAACTGCAAAGAAATTCATCTCGCCTGCATTTACTGATTTAACAGTATTTGATATTGCAGAAGGTATACCAGAGACAATACCAGCAAAAATAATTAACGATATGCCATTACCAATACCTTTTTGTGTAATCTGTTCACCAATCCACATAAGTAGCATAGTACCAGCCAACATAGAAAATACTGCAAGCACAATAAACTCAGTATGATCAATCAATATAGCGCTATTCCCGCTTTTACTTGTCATACTCTCAAGACCCATAGCAACACCAATAGCCTGCACAATTGTAATTAATATAGTAAAATAACGAATTATTTGCATATATTTTTGATTTCCGTCACGATCTTTTTTCATTTCACCAATTGATGGAAATGTTGCCGCCATGAGTTCTATTACGATTGAAGCTGTGATATATGGCATAACGCCTAGGGAGATAATACTGAGTCTGCTGATAGCTTCGCCACTAAACATATTGGCTAATCCGAGTGCATTATTTGAGTTTGTATCAAAAAATTCTTTGATAACTGCGAAATCCACACCAGGTGTTGGTATATAAGATAACACCCGATAAACCAATAAAAATCCTAAAGTTATTAGGATTTTTTTGACTAAAGGATTTTGCATATTAGTTTCCAGTTGTTGTAACAGCTTCGTCTTTGATTTTAGATGCAAGATTTTTTGCAGCTACACCAATTAACTTGACTTTTGTTACATTTTTTTGCAAACGATATACAGTTTGGATGCTCTCCATTGTAATCTCTGCAAGTTCTGCAACTGCTACATTTTTGTCTACATTTATAGCATGTGGTTTAATTACTCTTGAAGTAAAACCAATTTTAGGAAGTCTTTTGTATAGTGGTTGTTGTCCACCTTCAAAACCTCTTTTTTCATTATATCCTGCTCTAGCTTTTTGACCTTTATGACCTTTACCAGCAGTTTTACCTGTACCTGATCCTTGACCTCTACCTATTCTCTTTCTATTTCTAGTTGAGCCAGGAGCTGGTTGTAAGTTGTGTAGTGACATCTTATCTCCTTACGATTTAATTCTTGAAAGAGCTTGGATTGTAGCTCTTACAAGGTTATTTGGGTTGTTTGAACCAATCGATTTTGAAAGAATATCTTTGATACCCGCAAGCTCGATTACTGGTCTAGCAGCACCACCAGCGATAACACCAGTACCTTCACTAGCAGGTCTCAAAAGTATGCGACTTGCATTGAATTTATGTTCAATATCGTGAGCAATTGTAGAACCTTTTATGTTAATTTTAACAAGGTTTTTAAATGCATCGTCTACTGCTTTTTTAATAGCATCTGGTACTTCTTTTGATTTACCAAAACCATAACCTACTGTTCCATTTTTGTCGCCAATGACAACAAGAGCAGTAAATCTAAATCTTCTACCACCCTTTACAACTTTCGTAACACGACCAATATTTACAATGGCTTCTTCGAAATCTTCTCTGTTTATTGCTTCCATTTATTGATCCTTATAACTTGATGCCAGCGTCTCTAAGTGCATCAGCAAATGATGCAACAACGCCATGATAGAGATAACCGTTTCTGTCAAATTTTACAGCTTCAATGTTTGCACCTTTAAGTGCAGTTGCCATCTCAGCTGCTATTTTTTTAACATCTTCTTGGTTAGCTTTAAGCCCCATTTTTCTACCATCAACTGATGCTAGAGTATGTCCTCTAAAATCATCAATTGCTTGAGCATAAAAATACTTATTAGATTTGAAAACAGTAAGTCTAGGCATAGCTTCTGTACCAGAAACTTTACCTCTAACTCTTGCTTTTCTTTGTTTCATGAGTCTATTTTTTCTCTTTTGAATACTATTTAACATTTAAGACCCCTTACTTTTTCTTAGCTGATTTACCAGCTTTTCTAATAATAACTTCATCAGTGTATTTAACACCTTTACCTTTGTATGGCTCAGGTGGTCTAAAGTCTCTAATTTCTGCTGCAACTTGACCAACTACTTGTTTTTCACTACCAGTAATAGTAATTATATTTTTTTCAACTTTAACATCCAAACCAGCTGGAACATCATAGTTAATATCATGTGAAAAACCAAGTTGAAGATTAAGAACATTTCCATTAACAGCTGCTCTATAACCAACACCATTAATCTCAAGACTTTTCGTAAAGCCTTTATCAAGACCAATAATCATATTATTAAATAGTGATCTGTATGTACCCCAAAATGCAGCACTTTCTTTAGTGTCGCCTTTTTTTGTAAATACAACTTGACCAGCATCTATTTGCATATCAACTCTGCCATATGTCTCTAATCTTTTTTCAAGATTGCCTTTTTTTGCAACTATTACAGTGCCATCAAGTGATACATCTATACCGCTTGCTACCTCTACAGGTTTTTTTCCTATTCTTGACATGATTTCTCCTTACCAAACACTACAAAGGACTTCACCACCAACACCAAGCTTAAATGCTTCATTGTTTGTGATTACGCCATGACTAGTTGATATAACTAGAGTTCCGTAGCCATTTTTAAAGGTTTTGATATCATCTTTACCCTTGTGTACTCTTCTACCTGGAGTTGAAATACGCTTAATTTCATTAATAGCATTTTGTCCATTTTCGTCATACTTAAGTACAACTTTGATAGTTTTCTTAACACCATCTTCTTTTACTTTAAAGCTCTCAAGATAGCCTTTCTCTACAAGAATAGAAACTATTGCTTCGATTGTTTTAGAATGTAAAAGTGTTGTTACATCCAATCTTCTAGTCGCAGCATTTCTTATTCGGGTAAGAGAGTCTGCAATTATGTCTGTCATCATCTGTTACTCCTTTGATTACCAGCTTGCTTTGCGCATGCCGGGGATTAGACCTTCGTTGGCCATTTTTCTTAAACATATTCTGCATATACCAAAATCTTGATATACAGAGTGTGGTCTACCGCATATTGAACAACGAGTGTAAGCTCTACTAGAGAATTTAGCTGGTTGTTGTTGTTTGTTGATCATTGACTTCTTTGCCATTAGTTTCTTCCTTTCGCAAATGGCATGCCAAGCTTCTCAAGGAGAGCAAAGGCTTGCTTATCATCATCAGTACTTGTAACTACAGTTATATTCATACCATGTGTTTTTATGATGTTATCATAAATAACCTCAGGGAACATCAACTGCTCAGTTAGACCGAAGTTGTAGTTACCTCTGCCATCAAAACCTTTACGAGGAGTACCTCTAAAGTCTTTTACTCTTGGAAGTGCTATTGATACAAGTTTATCGAAAAAGTTGTACATATTAGCTCCTCTTAGAGTAACTTTAATACCGCTCGGGCTTCCTTCTCTAGCTTTAAAACCAGCAACTGATTTTTTTGCGTTAATGATATTTGCTTTTTGACCAGCAATAAGAGAAATTGTGTCAGCCATGTTTTGGATAAGTTTTGCATCTTTACCCTCTTCACCAGCACCAACACTAATAACTATTTTCTCAAGCTTAGGAGTCTGCATCACATTTGCTATACCAAACTCTTCATTAAGAGCTGATTTGATGTCATTGTACTTTTGCTTCATTCTGCTCATCTAATTACACCTCTACTTTTTTAACATTTGAAATATGAATAGGCATTTCTTTAGTTACGAAACCGCCATTTTTATTCTCTTCAGTAGGTTTAATTGCTTTTTTAACTGTTTTACAACCAGCTACAATTACCGCATCTTTTTTAGGAAAAACTTGTAGCACTTCTGCTGTAGTTCCTTTGTCATCACCAGCGATTATTGTTACTTTATCGCCTTTTTTTATTTTGAATTTTTTCATTACCATACCTCCGGTGCCAAAGATACAATCTTCATAAATCCAGCATATCTAGTCTCACGACTTACTGGTCCAAAGATACGAGTACCGATTGGCTCTCTTTTATCATCGATAATTACAGCTGCATTGTCATCAAATCTGATTAATGAACCATTATCTCTATGAATTTCTTTTCTAGTTCTAACTACAACAGCTTTAACTACTTTACCTTTTTTTACTTTTCCGTTTGGAAGTGCTTTTTTAACTGAAGCAATGATAACATCACCAACAGAAGCATAGCGTCTTTTTGATCCGCCAAGTACTTTAATACACATAATTTCTTTTGCACCACTATTATCAGCAACTGCAAGTCTAGTAAAACTTTGTATCATTATACTTCCCCTCTTTTAACGATTGAAAGCAATCTAAAACTTTTTGTTTTAGATAATGGTCTGCATTCGATAGCACTTACTGTATCGCCTACATTTACATTGTTTGTTTCATCGTGAATAAGATATTTTTTAAATCTTTTTACTGTTTTGTGGTATCTAGGGTGTAACACCTTTCTCTCAACCAAAACAGTAGCTGTTTTGTCGCCAGCAATTTTGACGACAGTACCTGTGATTTCTCTTTTTGGCATCTTGTCTCCTTACTTTGATCTAACAGCAGTTAATGCTGTGTTGATTCTAGCGATATCTTTCTTCGCAGTTCTAAGTTCACGAGTATTGGTAAGTTGCATAGTTTTAAGCTTTGCACCCAATGTGAACGACTCAAGTTTTTTAGCTTTAAGCATCTCTAAAAGCTCTACTTCTGTTTTTGATGCTAAATCAATATACTTCATGGTTATCCTTCGCCGCAATTAGTTTGGTTTTGAAAGGAAGTTTATAGGCTGCCAACGCTAACGCTGCTCTAGCTACTGACTCTTCAACACCAGTTATTTCAAAAATGATTCTGCCTGGTTCAATATTCATAACCCATTTCTCAACAGAACCTTTACCTTTACCCATTCTAGTTTCAAGAGGTTTCTTAGTGATTGGTTTTGCTGGGAAAACTCTAATCCAGATTTTACCTTGTCTAGCCGCTTTTCTAGTCATAGATATACGAGCTGCTTCGATTTGTCTAGAATCTATTCTTCCAGCTTCTGTTGCTTTAATAGCAAACTCACCAAATTCAATACGGTTACCATTGAAAGCTTGACCACGGTTACGGCCTTTCATTACTTTTCTATATTTGGTTCTCTTAGGAATCAGCATTATTATCACCTCTTTTTCTTGATGGCTTTCTGCCCTCTTTATTATCCTCTTCTTGCTCTACTTGGATACCTTTTTGAAGTACTTCACCTTTAAAGATCCAAACTTTGATACCTATGATTCCATAAGTAGTTTGAGCTTCTGCAAAACCATAATCAATTTTTGCTCTAAGCGTATGAAGAGGTACACGACCTTCTAAATACCATTCAGTTCTAGCTATCTCAGCACCACCAAGTCTACCTGCTACAGATATTTTAATACCTTTAGCACCAGATTTTAAAGCACCTTGAATAACTTTTTTCATAGCTCTTCTAAAAGCAACACGACGCTCAAGTTGAGTACCAATGTTTTCAGCAGCAAGTTGAGCTGACGCTTGTGGGCGTTTCTCTTCTTTGATGTTAAGAGCAATTTCTTTACTTGTCATTTTGATTAGAGTCTCTTTAAGTTTCTCTATGTCAGCACCTTTTTTACCAATGATGATGCCTGGTCTTGCAGTTACGATTGTAACACGAAGTTTTTTGGCAGTTCTCTCAATGATAATACTACTAACACCAGCGAAATATAGCTCTTTTTTAAGAAATTTTCTAATTTTATAATCTTCTGCTATAAACTCAGCTGCTCTACCTTTTGCTGGAAACCATCTTGATTCCCAGTTACGATTGATACCTAGTCTAAGACCAATTGGATTAACCTTATGTCCCATATTATGCGTCCTTTCCGTCTACTGAATTTTCAGCTTCTTTTTTTGGAGTTGCTTTTTTAGCTGGAGCTTTTTTTGCAGCAGGTGCTTTTTTTGGCTCAGCTTCAGTCACTACTTCTTTTTTTGGAGCTTTTGCTACTTTTGCAGGTGCAACAACAGCAGTACCTACTTCAACAAGAATATGTGAAGTTGGTTTCAAGATACGAGAAGCAGTACCTCTTGCTCTTGGTCTAAATCTCTTTAGATATGCTGCTTTGTCAACTCTACAACTAGTCACTTCAACTTCTTGAGGCTCATAACCGCCATTTGCAACTGCAGAAGCGATTGCTTTAGAAATAATAGCCGCTGCTTTGTTTGGCATAAATTCTAAACTAGCCATTGCTAATTCAGCATTCATACCTTGAACAGCTTTTGCTACCATTCTAGCTTTCAATGGTGAAACTCTAATATTTTTTATTAATGCTCTACTCATACCATTATCCTACTTTCTTCTGAACAGTGCCTTTATGGCCTTTAAATGTTCTTGTTGGAGCGAATTCGCCTAATTTATAACCAACATGATTCTCAGTAACAAATACAGGTATAAACTGTCTGCCATTGTGAACATTTATAGTTAGACCAATAAAGTCAGGAAAAATCACAGATCTTCTTGACCATGTTTTTATTGGCTTATTAGAATTCTCTTCTTTAGCTTTTACTATTTTCTTCATAAGATGACCATCAATAAATGGTCCTTTTTTAGCTGATCTTGCCATATCCTAGCCCCCTATTTCTTTCTCTTAGTGATAATAAGTTTATCACTAGCTTTTTTCTTACGAGTTTTATAACCTTTAGTTGGCATACCCCACGGAGAAACTGGATGTCCTGAAGAACCTGTCTTACCTTCACCACCACCATGTGGGTGATCCACTGGGTTCATTGCAGAACCTCTTGTTTGTGGTCTAATACCAAGATGACGATTTCTACCAGCTTTACCGATAACGATGTTTGAGAAATCTTCATTTCCAACAGCACCGATAGTTGCCAAACATTCACCAAGTACATATCTCATCTCTGATGAAGGAAGTCTTAGAGATACATATTTGCCATCTCTACCCATGATTTGAGCATAACCACCAGCACTTCTAGCGATTTGACCGCCATGACCAGGGCTAAGCTCAATATTGTGAACCAAAGTACCAACTGGGATACTCATAAGTTTCATAGCATTACCAACTTTGATATCTACACCAGATTCAGCAGAGATGATTTTATCACCTACATTAAGACCTTTTGGTTGTAAGATATATCTTCTGTCACCATCTACATATTTTACTAGGCAGATTCTGCAGTTTCTATTTGGATCATACTCGATTGTTGCAACTGTACCTTCGATACCAAATTTATTTCTTTTGAAATCAATGATACGATATAGTTTTTTAGCACCAGCCTCTTTATGTCTAGAAGTGATTCTACCGTTACTGTTTCTACCAGCTGTTGCTGGGATATTCATTAATAGACTTCTAACTGTTGGTTTGCTAGTGATATCACTATTGTCCAAGTTTGTCATATAACGACGGCTTGGTGTATATGGTTTATATGTTTTTATTGCCATCTTCTCTCCTTATACCGCTAAGCTTTCGATTTTTGCATCTTCAGGAAGAGTAACATAGAATTTCTTCGTGTCACATCTCTTACCTGGGATACCTTTAAATCGTTTTACTTTTCCATTAACTCTAAGTGAATTAATTTTAAGTGGTTTAATTCCAAAGAACTCTTTAAAAACTTCTTTAAGACCATTTTTTGTCATTTTTGGAACTGTCTGAACTACTATTACACCAGCTTCTTGAAGACCAAGACTCTTTTCTGTATATAGTATTGATTTTATATCTGTAATATCTGCCATCTTAACTCTCTTTTGTTAATTTTTCAAATACAGCTTTTTCAATTACAATTGAACTGTATGCTGCTGCAAGATATGCATTGAACTCATTGCTTTCTATAAGATAAGCATTTGCTACATTTCTAAAAGCCAAAAATGTTTTATCATCAATTAACTCTTTTACTACCAATACATCTCTTTGACCAAGTGCATTTATAAAGCTAAGTGCATCTTTAGTTTTGCCAGATTCAACTACGATACTATCAATTACGAATAATTTATCGTTTGCTGCTTTTTCTGCTACTGCATGATAAAGAGCTAGTTTTTTCTGTTTTTTATTCACTTTTTGGTCATAATTTCTGTCGTTAGATGGACCAAATGCAACACCACCACCTCTGAAATGAGGAGCTCTGATTGAACCTTGTCTTGCTCTACCGCCACCTTTTTGTGCGAATGGTTTTTTACCACCACCGCTCACTTCTGAACGAGTTTTTGTTTGAGCACTATTTGATCTAACTGACGCTGCATACGCTTTGCAATAAAGATAAAGATTGTGTGGGTGAACTTCCAAAAATGCTTTTGGAAGTTCACTACTTGCTACTAATTCTGGTTTACTCATTTTACTATCCTCACTAATCCTCTTGCGCCGTTAAAGCCAGGGATTGAACCCTTAAGAACTAAAATTCCGTTTTCAGCATCAAATGAAACTACTTCATTTTTTACTGTAACTTTTTCATTACCCATTTGTCCAGGCATTTTTTTACCCTTCATAACTCTACCAGGCCATTCGCAGTTACCGATTGAACCAACTCTTCTGCCCATTCTATGACCGTGTGAACCACGACCACCTGCGAAACCGTGTCTTTTGACACCACCTTGGAAGCCTTTACCTTTACTATCTAGTGAAGTTTTAACTAATGTTGCTTCGCCTAGTGGTGCAGTATCAAGGTCTCCAGCAGTAGCGCCAGCAGGAACTTCGATAACCATAAATTTATTGAAAGCTTTATCAATAGCATATTTTGCTTGTTGACCTTCAATAGCTTTATTTAATTTTTTACTTTTTGAATAAGCTACGATAGCTTTGCCATCTTCTCTTATCTCACACACTTTAGTTTCAATCACTTTCAGAAGAGTGACTGGAGTGCTTACTGTACCAACTGTTCGGCTCATGCCGACTTTTTCTACGATAAATTCCATTCCCTACTCCTTACTTGTCCATTGATCTTATTTCTACTTCGATCTCTGGAGCTAGGTCTAGTTTCATAAGTGAATCTATAGTATCTCCTGAAGCAGAAACGATATCAATCATTCTTGTGTGAACTCTGATTTCAAATTGTTCACGGCTGTCTTTATTAACATGCGGTGACCTCAATACTGTATAACGCTTGAAGTTAGTTGGAAGAGGTATTGGACCTCTAACAGCTGCTCCTGTTCGTTTAACTGCATCTATAATAGATGCTACAGACCTGTCTAAAACACGGTGGTCATAAGCTTTAAGCTTAAGTCTAATTCTTTCCATTTGTTTACCCTTTAAAGAACTCGTCGGCGTACACCGACATAAATTTGGAACGGAAATTATACCCAAAATAGATTTTAATTTCAAGCTAATATAAGCAAAAATAGCTACAATTTTAAAAATAGTATCCTTATAAAAAGGAAAGATAAGATGATTTTGATTGAAAACCTAGATAATAATAGACCGATTGTAGAAAATTTTGTACCTAGAAAATATGAAATAGGGAATCATAAGCAAATAAACATATATGGAGCAAGAGGTGCTGGCAAGAGTGCATTGGCTATTGACTACATAGCTCAAAACCACAAAGAAGAGTCTCTATATATAGATTTAGATTCTCCTGCTCTTTTCTTTCAAAAGTTATCAGTTGTAGATTTACAAATATATATAAATGAAAATGGTATCAAGATTTTAGTGCTTGACCATTGGAGCAATCAGAACAATGTGGAGCTACCAATAGTTGACCAAACTATCATTATTAGTAGAAAGCCACTTGGAGACAAAATATTCACACTTTTGAAAATAATGCCTCTGGATTACGAGGAATTCTTGGCATTTGAGCATCATATATCTCAAACCAATGGCTTCACTCATTTTATAAAATCAGGCACATTGCCATTGATGGCACAATCTCAAAAAACACACCTGCTTAGTATGAAACAGTTTTTATACAGCAAGTTTACGCTTCAAGAGTTAAAACTTCTCTCTATATTGGCGTCTCACAACACGGAACATTTAAGTATAAATCAGATTTTTACATTTGCCAAAGAGCATATGAGAATATCCAAAGACTGGCTATATAAAACGATTAGTGATTATGAAAGTGAGGAGATACTCTATTTTATTAGCGACAAAAGCAACAAAGGTGGACGCAAAATGCTTCTATATGATTATGCCGCCAGCAAATATCTCTCTGCTCAAAATAACTTTAGTACTCAATTCGATACACTTATTGGTCTTACATTGTTATTTCACAAGGCATCCATTAGGACTCTTGGGAGGGACGGATATGTCACGGATGAGGAGACCCTAATAGTTTCAGCGCCATTTGGAGGAGAGGATGCCATGTGGACCAAAAGTCATAAAAAGTTCTCGCTCTACAAAAAAGAGGGGATAAAGAAAGTAATTATGGTAACTGTATCTAGTCAATATGGATATATGATAGAAAATATAAGTTTTGAGGCATTGCCATTTTATGAATGGAGTATGGGGGATAATGAGTGATTGCGTTATTTTTATGATGAGTACCTCTCATCGGATACCTGCGGCACCTAACAAGTGACGATGAGCTGCTATGTTCCCATCCTGACTCGGTGTCATCAAATGCTATCGCACAGGTCCAAAAAGAGGCGAATGAAAGTATATCACATAATATTTTAAAACAAATTAAGATACAATTCTTTTCTATTCAATAATGGGCAGATGGGAGAGTGGTTTAATCCAATCGCCTGGAACGCGGTCGTGGGCAACCACCGGGGGTTCGAATCCCCCTCTGCCCGCCAT
>DZCE01000287.1 GCA_022736375.1 Arcobacter nitrofigilis
CCTATTTATGGGGTTAAACTATGGTTTCATATGTGAGAAAGTTGTGTTAATAATACAAATAATGTAAAAACTATATTTCAAGAGTCTTCATTAAAATTGCAAGATATTACAAATGAGATACATTCCCTCTATTCAAATGCGACAGAGATTAATCAAGTGGTCAATCAACTGAATGAAAAAGCTATCAATATAGCAAAAGCTGTTGTCACAATTGACCAAATTTCATTTCAAACAAATATCCTTTCTCTAAATGCTGCCGTAGAAGCTGCAACTGCTGGGGAAGCTGGTAAAGGCTTTGCAGTTGTTGCTCAAGAAGTGCGAAACTTAGCAAATAGAAGTAGTGATTCAGCAAAAGAGATTAGTGCTGTTGTGCAATCAATCCAAGATAGTGTTACCCAAACAAATGAAAGATTTGGTCTTATAACAAAGGCGATTAATCAAATTTCACAAACAACATCAAGTTATTCAAATGAAATTAATGGTGCTATGAATGTTACAACAACAGCATTTGATGGACTAAACCATATAACTGATAGAATTTTTATGAGTTTAGCAAAACTTGACCATGTTATTTGGAAAGTAAATACTTATCTTTCAGTTTCAGAGAAAAAACCAGCATTTGGATTTGTCGATCATAAAAATTGTAGATTAGGAAAATGGTATAACGATGGGCTTGGGAAAAAATTCTTCTCTAAAACACCAAGTTATGGGAAGCTAGACACTCCTCATAGTAAAGTACATAATGCAGCACACCATGTATTTGATGCTATCAAAAATGAAGAGGTTGACTATGATTATGCGACTAAAGCTTTACTTGAAATGGAACAAGCAAGCAAAGATGTATTTAAACTTTTAGATCAGATATTGCACGAAAAAGGTAAGTAGCATATTTGCTACTTACAAACTTTGTATCTCTTTATCACTTGTTTTATTTTGTATATAATTTGAGATTTGCACCAAACAATAGGTTACTAAAAATATAAATAATCCAGCAAAAAAACTTATCCAAGGTGCAACATCCATCA
>DZCE01000288.1 GCA_022736375.1 Arcobacter nitrofigilis
TTACCTGTTCTTTAGAGTGTGTTCTTGTATTGTTTACATAAGGAATTAAATCCTCGACGCTCTTATAAATTATTTCCATTCATAACCCCTTTCCAATTTTTAAAACTATTAATAACATCCATTTTTATCTCAAGTAGAGCGTCTAACTCGTTAGCTAACTTATTAAGAGATAAGCTACTTAGCTTCCTTCTAATGTCAGCTCTCTCTCTTTTTGTTATCTTGTGATAAATCATAAACTCAATCAATAACTCTGTGTCGTCGTCAAAAAGACTTGATAGTGAATAGTATTCATCTATCAAATCTCTCTTTTTCACTTCCGATCCAAATCCATTTCCAATACAAACAATAAGCTACAAATGCTATGTGCTATGTGCTCAATGCTTGATTCATCATCTAGCTTATTACCTTGCAGGTATGAAGATATATGCCTCAAAGAAGCTGACATATATCTTTCTGTATCATCGCACTTATTCCAATTCTTTCTATCGTATTTGATAGTTCCATAAGTCATAACATCTGCCACTTTATTCAAAGCTTTGGCTGTATCAAATAATATTGCCAAGTTACTCTTTTTGTTATCAAACTTTATGAACTTATCAGTATCTAACATCTTAAACCCCTTTCTTTACAAAAATGGTTTTTCTGACATAACCATTTTCTTTCAATTTGTTCATAAGATATACTTTATTTCTACCAAATGCTTTGCATACTTCGTTAATATCCATCACAGTAACTGCTTCACATATTTCTGCAAACTCATCATCACGAACCCATTCTTTTTTGCTCATCTCTTCACTCCCAGTTATGATAAATTTCTTCATCATCGTCAAAATATATTCTCGTGTCGCGTTTGCAATACGGACAGGTTGTAGTAGTAATACTTGGTAGGCAAGTTTCTACCACAAACCTCTCCAAACAATACTCACAGGTTACTTCAATTATTTCCATTCTAATTCCTCTATCTTGAATTCTCTCATCAGATCATCTTTTGTTTTAATTCTCTTTACTTCAAAATCATAATAGT
>DZCE01000103.1 GCA_022736375.1 Arcobacter nitrofigilis
CCCTATTTTTAATAAATCAAAAATAGTGGCTTTAAAGATTATTTTGTCTAAGGTGTTAATTTAAGAATTATTGGAATTAAGATTTAAAAAAAGTTGTTCGTTTTTCTTGGGGTAGTATAATGTACATAGTTATATCCAATAATTCAAGTGAAATAATTATGCCAAAAACAACGTTAAAGCAACCGTTAAATAGTGAAAGCATCAAGAAATCGTGTAATCTTTGTGAAATAATTTTTTTGTATGATTTTAAAACAACGAATCAAAAAGGGGTTAAAATGGGAAAAAGATATATTAGCTTGGCAGCTTCAGTTGCCATTATGGCAACTGTTTTTGTGGGCTGTAACGAAGGTGGCGTTGATAATGCAGTAGCTGCAACAAAGGTTGAGTTTATCGGCATGGATGCACCAACAACCGATGAGCAGATGAGTACATCATACTCTAATGCAAAAGTTCGTGTTTATACAAGCGACACAGAATACAAAGAGTATCCACTTTCGTATGAAACACTGTTTACTGTCAAAGACAAAGTTGGTACAAACCCATATGCTGCTGGACAACTGTATGACCACAAAATACAGCCTTTGAAAGACCCATATGGAGAACCTCTTTTAGCAGAAACTCCTGATTCAAATTCACTCTTAAACGTAGATGGTAAGCTATTGATGGTTTCTCACTTGGAATATGACTGGATATTAAGCAATGGTGTTGAAGCATACAAAGAGCCCAATTGGTATTCAAGAGCACCTATGAATATGCTTCTTACCAACATCGATCAAGATAGCAAAGGTAAATTAAAAGCTGTTGATCAAAAACCAATCGATCACTCAAGTGTAGAGGGTGGATGGATTTTCTGTTTTGGTTCACAAACTCCATGGAATACTCACTTGGGTGGGGAAGAGGATTATGATCTTTACTTTGAAGAAGCAAGTGGTAAAAATGCAGTTATTCAAACTAATGGCGTTAAAGCTATGACTGAACTGTATTGGAAGAATACAAAAACAGCAAATCCATACAGCTACGGCTATATTCAAGAAGTAAAACCTAAGGCTGACAGTTCGTATGAGCTTGCTAAGCGTTATGCTATGGGTAGAGGAACTTGGGAGATGGCACAAGTATTTGGGGATGGCAAAACAGCACTTTATGGTGATGATGGCACCAACGTATTGTCATTGATGTTTGTCGGGGATAAGGCAAATGATCTCTCAGCTGGAACACTCTATGCACAAAAATTTACACAAACAAATGCTGCTGGAAGTCCTACTGCTGAGGGTACATTGAGCTGGATTAAACTAGGTCATGCCACAGAGAGTGAAATCAAAGAATTAACAAAAACAGTTAAATTCGCTGATATATTTGAGTTTGTAACACCTGATCAAGTAAAAGCAGGCACTAGCACTGCTGGTTATACTGCTATCAAAGCTGGACACACTGGCGTGGAGTATCTTAAGCTAAAATCTGGAATGGAAAAAGCTGCTGCATTCCTTGAGCCTCGTCGTTATGCTGCAATGAAAGGTGCAACTACAGAGTGGAATAAAATGGAAGGTATAACCATTGACGAGAAAAGCAAAAAAGCATATATGGCAATCAGTTATCAAGACAAAGGCATGTTAGCAGACAGTAGTTTTGCTAAAGATGATATTAAAGTTGCAAAAAATAATTGTGGTGCTACCTATGAAATCACGCTAAAAGGGAGCCAAAAAGATACAGAAGGAAATGTCATCAATTCTGAGTATGTTGGTGTGAGCATTATGGCTCCTGTGGGATTGGTCGGTGAAGAGATAACCGCAGATGCCAACGGAAATACATGTAGTGTCAATAAAATCGCAAATACAGATAATATCTCATTTTCTCCAAAAATGCGTACGCTTTTTGTCGGTGAAGATAGTGGTACACATACAAACAACTTTGTATGGGCATACAATGTAGACACTAAAAAACTATCAAGAATATTATCGGTTGTAGCAGGTGCAGAATCAACAGGACTTCAAGTAGTTGACAATATGAATGGTCACTCATATATCATGAGTAACTCTCAGCATCATGCAGACTTTACAAAAACAACACCAAAAACATTAAAAGATTCTCTAGGTAAACTAATAGATAAATTTAATGCTAACTTTGGATATATCGGTGGAATGCCAGGTCTTAAATAGTTCTCAAGGGATTGATCCCTTGAGTCTATACAACAACAATCCCCTTACAAAAATTAACATCAAGGAAAACTTATGAAAAAAAATTACTTTTATCTTTTTATTTTACTTTTTTTAAATGGATTGACCTTTTTTGGCTGTGGTATGGGCAATAACGAAGATAATAGTGCAAATAAAACAAGTATAGCTTCCATGAAAGGTGAATTTCGTTCACGAACTAATTTTGAAAATCCATACGCAAATGTCCCTGCACAGTGTTACATAGAGACCTCGGATGGCACTCAAAACGCTTGTCTATTTTGTCATTCGAATGCACCAGCCCGAGCTAAACTTGGTAGTACACTTGCGCAGGCAGGATTTGACCCATACATTGGTAATTTGCAACTTGAATATGCTTTTGGAGCAGTCAATAAATTTACCGTATCTCCCAATATTAATCCATGGGAAAATACAGTCACACCTCATAAACTTGATGATGCATTTGCTAAGCTTAGCATCAATGAGAACAGCTGGGATATGCAAAGTTATATCAAAAGTGACAATTGGCAAGAGGCGTATAATAAAAAGGGGGGGGATACTAAGGTGAGCAATAGTGGGATCAAAGATGATCCCTTTAGATTGTTTCCCGCTCTAAATCCAAGCTCACTTCCTGCACAGGATGATGGATTTGTACGTACAAAAGAGAAAGATGAAGCAATCTTTAGTGACACCAAGGGACTCAACACTGGATGGCGTGCTATAAATTTTATGCCATATGGGATATTTACTCCTCATGCTGGAAGCGTAAGTGGCGTATATGTGAGACTAGATAGTAAGTTTATGCAAGACAAAGATGGTAAATATAGCTTGGATATATACAAAACAAATCTTGAACTACTCGAACAAGCCATTCAAGATAGAATTAAAAATGGTACCACTCACTATACAGGAAAAGCAAGTGATGAGCCTTTACACAGAGGTCTTTATCCCCTAAAAACTGAATTTGCTCATCCACTTCACTATGTAGATGTAGATTCAGACGGGAAGAGTTCAAAATTCCCAGGGACTCGTGCTTCGCATGTCAAAGAGATTAGATACATGTATAAATGGAAAATGCACTCTCCTTATGAAATATTTGTCAAAGAAGAAGATGCTCCACTTTATTATAATGAAAAAGAGACTTGGATGGATAATGGTGCAGGATGGTGGATGAGCGGCTTTATCGAAGATGCAAGCGGTAAACTAAGACCACAAGCACCAGAAGAGCTTATGCAGTGTATTGGATGTCATAGTTCAAACTACCATTATGAGCCATCACAATTTACATCCGGCACTGGTAATACCATAGACACGGTTTGGTCATTTTCAAGAAAATTTGCAGGTGATGCTGGATGGAAAGAGATGGACTATCTAGACTACAAAAGAGACCTTAATGTAAAATCTAATGAAACAAGCGGAGAAGCACACAGGGGTGACCCTATCAATAAAAATGCCAATATTGGTGAATTTAGAAAATTTTTAAATCATGTCGTGGGTGCTTCACTCTATGGGGATATGCCAAAATCCATGGAGAGCTATTTGCAAACTGCCATTACAAAAACCAATGGCTATGCTAATGATTTTCCATCCATCAAGCTTGAGAGCGTGGAGCAGTTGCAATCAATTCAAAAACAAAGATTAAAACTCACAAGAGAGTATACAAACAAAAAAGATTATCTAACCGCCGAAGGGTTTATACAAGCACCACTTCTTTATCCTACTTTAGACGAATCACTGGCAACCGCTAAAGGATACAGAAAAGTAGTAGCTACACAAAGATACACAAAAGGGAAGGATTATTTCGGTAAAGCTCCCTTTACTTATCGATATTATCGTGATAAAAAGAATGGATTTACCCATATAGACGGCAAGCCTTATGTGCTTGGTGAAGTTATTACAGATAGACCCTATCACACTGAAGAGACGATTTTGAAAGGTGTTGGGAAAATATCAACGCTCATTGATGAAGAGGGAGATAATTATGATGAAGAGTATATGCCATTATTTAAATATCCTCAAACTTTTGAGTCAAAAAAATAGAAGCTTCTTGTAATTTCCTTCTTTTTGTCCTTGCCTGCTGGACAAAGTGTGCTACACACTCTTCAAAGTGATTTATTATTCTGTAGTAAAATTTTAATTACCAGCTGACCTTACGCACTTTTGCAAAATGGTTGACTATTAGTTCTTGAGACAAAGGGAGCTGTTTAGTCCCCTCAACTTAAGGTATGGATTTTCTTTAAAAAGTTCAGGGTTTAAATCAAACTTTTCAAGCAGTATAGCATAAGGACTTTTAAACTTTAA
>DZCE01000104.1 GCA_022736375.1 Arcobacter nitrofigilis
TGTTGCATAGTAAAATTACAAAAATTTTGGATTATGAGTTTGAAGCAAGGGAGCCGAGAGAGTTTTTCCATTTTGGATTCTAAGTTAATCTAATATTAAGAATTGTTTAGCGATAATTCTTATTATTGTATATAGGAAAAAAATTATGAGAAAAGTTATTCATTTTATATTTGTTTTTGTTTTTGCCTTCTTTTTTGTCGCTTGTGGCGGTGGCAGTGGAGGTAGTACACCACCAGTTGATATCCCGACAGTGACTTTAAATGGTATAGCTGTTGATAATTATATTAGTGGTGCAACTGTTTGCATAGATACTAATAAAGATAATATTTGTAACAATGGAGAGACAACTACTATTACAAATAGTGTTGGTGCATTTACTTTTGAAGATGTGACCCTAACAACGGATATGGTTATCATCGCTTATGGTGGGCGTGATGCTGATACAAATGAGACTTTTCCCTATATTATTAAAAACTTAGTAACAAATACGGATTCAAACGACAAAGTTATCCTTTCAAGTTTAAATACATTGGTTACTGACTATAAAATTCTGACAAACAAATCACTTACTGAGTCAAGAGTAGCTATAGCAAATTTTATAGATAGCACTAATTCAGCAAATATTATTGAAGATATAATTGCAAATAAATCAACTCTTAATACAGAATTTTTACGAAGTCTTAAAATTTTTCAAATGGTAGCAAGTATTAATGATATCAACGATTCAAATAATAGTGCTCTGAGTTTTAAAGCTATAGCACAAGCTATTGTTGCAAATGAAAACCTTCAACACGATGATACTATTTCTGTAACAGTTGATAATACTCCAAAACAAATAACAAATTTTGTTTCAGCTCCTGTATTTATGGATATCCCTACAGCGACTGTTCAAAGTGGAACAACTTTTGTTATGAATTTGGATTTTGTCGAATCTCCTGATGGGGGAACTATAGGTTATAGTTTATCTGGTGGAGATAGTGGATTGTTTGAGATTAGAGATAATAAAATTTATTTCAAAATAGCTCCTTTTTTTGCTGGGAATGTAGGTGATAGAACTACAAAAGAGTTCAAGCTTACGGCATCAGTTGGTGGCAAATCTGTTGAAAAAAATATTGACCTCACTCTAGTGATGGCTACACCAATATCTCCAGTGGCTACATTTACATCGTTTAGTACCAATGAAGATGTGAATTTTACAGGAATACTCACTGCAACAGATACAGATACGAACCTATCAAGTTTGAGTTATTCAAAAGTACTTAACTCATCACATGGAACAGTTGTAGTGGATTCTAATGGTAGTTTTACTTATAGCCCAATAGCGAATTATAATGGAAGTGATAGATTTGATTATAATATTAGTGATGGGATAAATAATGTTACTCAAAGTGTCACTATTACAGTAGTTCCAATCAATGATGCACCAATTATAACATCTTCAAATACAGTAGCAGTAAATGAAAATCAAATAAATGTAATACAAATAGTAGCAACAGATATAGAAAATAATCCATTAACTTATCAATTATCAGATTATAATGCTTCTTATTTTGATATTAATAGTTCAGGATATATAACATTTAAAAATTTAACTCAAGCTGATTTTGAATTTGCACAGCAATATAGGGTAAATGTTAAAGTTTCGGATGAAAATGTGACGACACAGTTGCTTACAATTAATTTAAATAATGACCCAAATGAAAGTAGCAACGATGCTCCAACTAATATTTCATTGTCACCAAGTAGTATTAATGAAAACAATACACCAAATGTTCGAGTAGGTTATCTTAGCACGACAGATATAGATAATGATACAGGATTTGTATATACAATAGTTGGTGGAGCTGATAGTGGTTCATTTGGTATTGCTAATATAAATGAATTACAAATAAATACATCTACAAATTTTGAGGTAAAACCACGATATGAAGTGAGCATTCGTTCAACAGATTTGGATGGGGCATCTTATGATAAAGATTTTAATATTACGATTAGTGATGTAAATGAACCAGCAACTTTTGATGCGATTACTCCACAAAATTTTAATCAAGATGTTTACTCAAACTTTGTAGTTAAAGCTCATGAAGCTGATAGAAATGCAACTCTTGCAACTTTAATTAGCACGACAGGGAATACTTTTGGTACGACAGATTTTGCAGTAACAGATATAGATGGGAATAATACAAAAGATATAAATATTACAGTAAGTGGAACGGGAACTGATGCACAAGTTGGTCAACATATTTTTAAAATTTATGTGAAACAAACAGATAATAATACAAATATTTATCAAGATATAGTTGTAAATATTGTGGATGTCAATGATGCACCAACATATCCATCAACTATAAATGATGCAAATATATCATATGGAAGTAATACTACTTTAACATTTGCAATTGCTGATGGAGATGCACATTCAAGTCAAACGATTGATATCAATGCCACAAGTGCTGATACTTCAAAAGTGACAATAAATCCTATAACTACAACACCAATTACAAACAGTGGAACAATAAGTCTAACACTCAATGGACTTCAAGTTGGTTCATCTCTTATTACTGTAAATTTAAAAGATAATGGTGGTACAGCTAATAGTGGAGATGATACAAGTTCGTTTAGTTTTACAGCAATTGTAAGAAGCACTGGAAATAAAATTTATGAAGATAATAATGTTTCAAATCCTACAACACCAGTCAATTTTGATGGAAGAGTTTATGATTGGAATGCAACCAAACAATGGTATGCGGATAATACAAATAATACAATTTTGATGCCTATAAAAATTATAAACTCAGCAGATGAATTAGTATATGGTGTCTATAATGGAAATAATTTAACTAAAATTGCTGATGGGCATTATGTAGTAGCAAAAGCCAATTTAATAACAGATACTGGAAAAACTGGTCAATATACTATTGGAACACCTTTTGTGACTGCAAGTGGTGGAACTACAACTGCTAATAACAATAATTTTCAACATGATCCAGTACATTATGCTTTTGTGAGTAAAGTTATAAGATCTGCTTCAAATAGTTATCAAGGTAGAACTTATTCAGAGTGGAATACAGGAAATGAAAGTGGAAGTTATTGTGATAAGTATGGAAGTGGTTGGAAAATACCTACCATTAATGAAATGGGAAGTAACGAGATAAGAGCATTTAATGGATATATACCAGCATATGTTGGTCATGAAGAAGCTCAAATATATTCTACGACTTTGTATTCAACTAATAAAAGATGGACAATGTTATCTCATTCTGGAGGAACAATAGAACTAATAGAAACAACTGAAAAGTATTTAAGATGTGGATATTTCAATAATTAATCTAAAGTTAAGAAATGGTATAATATACTTCTGTATATTATTCTAAGAAAGGAGTAAATGATGAGAATAGGGACAAATATATCCGCCATGAATGCTATAGAGAGTGGAAGTGCCAATAATAAACTATTGGCAAGTTCACTTGAAAAGTTAAGTAGTGGACTAGCTATCAATAAAGCAAGTGATGATGCTTCAGGGATGGCGATAGCTGATAAACTTCGAACACAAAGAAGTTCATTAGTTCAAAGTATAAGTAATGGAAATAGTGCAGTTGCTATGATACAAATAGCAGACCGTGCTATGAGTGAACAGTCCAATATACTTGATATCGTTAAAACAAAGTTATTACAAGCAGCTACAGAGACTACAAGTGGAAATGGAAGAGAATCTTTAGCGAAAGATATCAATAAGTTATTAAATCAGCTAGATAATATAGCAGTACAAACAAACTATAATGGAATACAACTTTTACAAAAAGGAGAAAGTGGCAGTGGTTCAACAGAT
The DNA here is from genome assembly GCA_022736375.1 of Arcobacter nitrofigilis. Classification (GTDB taxonomy): domain Bacteria; phylum Campylobacterota; class Campylobacteria; order Campylobacterales; family Sulfurovaceae; genus BN30871. The sequence goes on from DZCE01000104.1 coordinate 3,830, forward strand.
ACTGCAGATGTTTTAACTTTTCAAGTAGGGGAGAGTTCAAAAGATGTTATTCAAACTGCTAGTACAATTCAGTCAAATACAAATGGTTTAGCTTCAGGGGCACCTTTAGCGAATTTGTCTACATTAAAGTCAGATACAGAAGGTGATGGAACAGGTTTAACGAAACAATATGCTAAAGATTATTTATCTGTTGTTGATTTAGCTTTAACTGATTTGAATACTATGCGATCTGATTTTGGAAGTGTACAAACGCAAATAGAGTCATCACTTAGAAATATAACAACAGCTACAACAAATATAGCAGCAGCTGAGTCTGTGATACGAGATGTTGATTATGCAAAAGAGAGTGCAAGTTTTAATAGATTGTCAATTATAGGGAATGGGTCAAATTATGCTCTTTCTCAAGCAAATATGCGACCAAACGATATGTTAAAACTGTTCCAATAAAAAAACAAAACTCCTTTCTTAAGAAAAAGCCTTTGAAGTTACCTTCAAAGGCTTTTTTGTTATACTCCAAAATTCATAACAGTATGAAATCAAGCCGACTCTTGTGCTTGCACTCTCTGTGAGAAAGTCAGCTTTACAATAGGAATTATAAAATGCAATGTGATTATTTTAATATTTG
>DZCE01000289.1 GCA_022736375.1 Arcobacter nitrofigilis
CCAAAATTTAAATCTGAAATGCAACCCCTAAGTTAAAAATAATATCCTATATTTTCTTAGGCTGCTTTTTTAAGCCCATAGAACACCTCATATGGTGTTCTCCAACCTAGGGTTTTTCTAGGTCTATGGTTGAGTTTATCTTCTACTTCTTGAATCATTTGTGGTGTGATATTTTCAAAGCTTGATCCTTTAGGAAAATATTGCCGGATAAGTCCATTAGTATATTCATTGAGTCCTCTTTCCCAAGAAGAGTACGGATGACAAAAATAGTAATCACAACCCAATACCTTCGCTATAGCAACATGGTTTGCAAATTCCAATCCATTGTCTGAAGTAATGGTGTGCGTGATGTCTCTATGTGGATACAATAGTCTTGTTGTCTCATTTTCAATATCTTCAGCTCTTTTGGTTGTAGGCATCGATATTTTAACAAAGGCAGAAGCTCTGTCTACAATAGTTGTAATTGCTCCTTGTTTTCCTTTGCCAATAATGGTATCTATTTCAAAGTCACCAATGCGTGTTTTTTCATTCACTATTGCTGGTCTTTGAGAGATAGAGACTCGCTCCTTTATTCTGCCTTTATGCTTGCTTCCATACTTTGCCCTGCGTTTTTTACCATAGAACCTTAAATGGGTATGTAGTGTTCCGCCCTTTTGTCTGTCTTCTTTGATATAGTGGTAGATTCTCACAAAGGAGAGCAGTAAACCATGTTGATTTAACAATGTAGCAGATACCTGTTCTGGAGACCAGTCTTGTTTGATGTATTTGATGACAAGCAGTTCAAGTTCATTTTTTAGTTTTTTTGTGGCTTTGGAATTCACACTCTTTCTTAACGAAGAAATCTCTTGAGCTGCTTTAGCACCGAATCTTTGGCGTATTGGACTTGAGTTTCTTTTTAGTTCTCTACCTATGGTTGAAGGATGTACTCCTAAATCTTTGGCTATAGCTGAATTACTATATCCTGCTTTTTTATAAGCTTCAATATGATACCTTTGCCCTTGGGTTAAATGTTTAAACATA
>DZCE01000290.1 GCA_022736375.1 Arcobacter nitrofigilis
TACGGCTATCTTTATCAGCGAAGAAAATGATGGAGATAGAGATATCGGCGATGTCGTGAAGATAATGTTGTTGTAGATAAAACGATATGTGGTGCAATAAATTGCACCACACACAAAATAAAAATAACTGCTACTTAACACATCGAAAAGGCTCATCATAGTCAACTTTGTCGATAGGCGAAACCTGACCACTCAACATATATACTCTCCATGCTTTATTTTCATCGCCTGAAAACGAAGTAGAACTCCAATACTGAAATCCTTTATCCACCTCAGGATCAAATCCTTTTTTTGAATAGCATGATTTATGCAATATGATATTATCTATATTGCTCAGTACTATACTTACTTCATTCTTAGAACCAACCCTTACAGGAGTTCCTCCACAAGTTTTAGTCACAGCATTAAGTTCATTGACAGTCGGTAATCTAGCACTCATAGCAGAGCATATTTTATTTGATTCATACCAATCAGCTTTACAAACACCTTCCTCCATTTTTCCACCATAACGCTCACAAGTACCTCTTGATATATCTAACCATTGAAGTCCTGAACTTCTTGATGTGCTTTGTCTGTTTTCACCTACAATATAAAAATTAGCTTTAAAACTACTTCCTTTTTCTAAGGTGATTATTACTCTATTTTTAGTTATCTCAATGTTGCTTCTACCCTCACTTTGTAAAACAAGTTTTTTCCCACCATTTATTTTATAAATATGCTCTTTTTTTACATTCATATCTACAATTACAACATAAGTATAATTTTCTTGATAATCACTTCTTTTTTTCCAAAGATATTCATTATAACCTATCCCAAATGTACCAAAAGGAGTAATAATTTCCTTACTTGCCCTTACATCAATACCATTTGAACTAAAAGTAAACTCAAGAGGAATAATAGGAGTTTTATAGGTTATGTCTAAACCTTCCGCATACAAAAAGCTATTTGACAACCCTAACAATACAAACAAAAAGACTATTTTTGATACAAAACGATACAACATCCCTCTCTCCTTTT
>DZCE01000105.1 GCA_022736375.1 Arcobacter nitrofigilis
TGGCTTTGTAGAGTGCATCATCGGCTCGTTTTTGTATCGATGCGGCACTATCTCCCGCCTTGTAGAGCGTCACGCCAAAAGATACGGTAATATTGGGTACGGAATCAAAGGAGCTTTTGGCAATGGCGTTTTGAATGGCAAAAATTAAAACTTCCATCGCTTCAAGGGTTGATTGGGGTGTGATGATAATAAACTCCTCGCCTCCCCATCTCGCAAAGGTATCGTGGACTCCTATCTGTTTGGCAACCGCCTCGGTGGCTTTTTTGAGTACGCTATCCCCAACGGCATGTCCGTAGGTGTCATTGACACTTTTGAAGTGATCAATATCCAGCATAATAAAACCAAATGAGTGATTCTCACGCACCGCAACGTTTATCTTTTGGTTGAGGGCTTGTTGAAAATACTCTCTGTTGTGTACCCCCGTGAGCGTATCGTGTGTGGAGATATACTCCAGCTCTTTTTTGTCGGTTATGTTCTCTCGATAAGAGCTGTAGCCCACTTTTAACCCATTTTCATCAAACATTGGGCTAATGGTAATCTTAAGCCACTGTTTTTTGCCCTCTTTGGTGTAGTTTTTGATTTTACTCGTTACGAAGCTCCAGAGAGTGTGAAACAACCCTCTCTATTTCGGAGGGATTTCACGCTAAAATCTATCATTTTCAACTCTCAACTCATAAAATCCAATCATTTTAAAACAATAGAGCCAAAGAGTATAAAAATAGGCGATATGTAGGGCAATTTTTGTTCTTATTTGCTCTAAGTTGTTATCTTTTATGGCTCTTATGAGTTCTCTAAAGAGAGCTATCCCTATAAGGTTGAGTAGTCGCTTGAAGTTGTAGGTAAACATAATAAGAGCATTCTCTCCTGATACCTTCTCTTTGCCTCTCACCAAATAATGCTCCCAACCAAGATTGCGTTTAATAGTTCCAAAGGGGTGTTCGACGATTGAGCCTCTTTGTTTGATAAGCTCTTTGGCTTTATGGCTTTGCATCTTTTGGGTATAGGCTTCAATAGTATTGGCATATTGTGACCTTGAAATTCTTTTATAAGCTGTCTTTTGGGGTATGCACTTCTCTCTTAAGGGACACTCTTTGCAGGTTTTACTTCCTGCCCGATAAACATAATACTTCGTACCATTTTCTTTGATAATAGTTGATGAACTTTTGGTGAGTGTTTGATTATTGGGACAGATATAACAATCGCTATCTTTATCGTATTGAAACTCTTTGGGAGTAAAGTACCCTCTATCTTTTTGTTGTTTGGTTTTATTGGGTATTGCAACAACGGTTTCAATACCATTGGCTTCACACTCATCAATCTCTTTGGCACTGTAATATCCACTATCAGCTAGAAAGATTCCCTTTTCATTGTGTGTTATGGCTTTAGTCTCTTGTGCCATTTGATGAAGTTTTTGATTATCATTGCCCTCACTGCTTACATCCGTTGCTACAATAAACTTATGTTTGGCATCTACGGCTATTTGGCTATTGTATGCCATAAGGTTATGAGCAGGTTTGACCATCAATTTGGCATCAGGGTCTGTTTTGTTGTATTGATTTTCTCCCATCTCTTCAAGCATTGCTAGATTTTTATCAAGTTGTGCTTTTTTGGCTTTTAGATTGGTAAGCTTCTTGCTCTCTTTAACCAGTAGGTTTTCACCTATATCATCGTTATCACTGGTTTCAAGTTGTGTGAGATATTCATTGATTTTTTCATCAATCTCTTTACTATCTTGTTGGAGTGTTTTTTTAGAGATGAGTTAATTTTTGGAGGCATTGGCTCTTAGAAATGCTCCATCTACTGCTACTACATCACCTGTGATTAAATCAATGTTTTTTAGTATCAAGCTAAACGCTTTAAATACTTGCTTAAGTGCTTGTGAGTGATCTTTTCTAAAGTTGGCAATACTCTTATAAGTTGGCGTTAAATTCTCACACAGCCACATCATCTCTATATTGCGTTTGATTTCAGTTTCCAATCGTCTTGAAGAGCGTACACGGTTCATATAGCCATAGATATAGATTTTCAAGAAGAGTTTAGGATTATAAGCTTTTTGACCATCGAGGGAGTTTTTGAGGTTTTTATCTAGTTTTAATGTAGCAATATTGAGTATCTCGACATATTCATCAATGACTCTTACTGCATTATCTTCACTCACATACTCATCAAAGCTTGGTGGAAAGAGTAGTTGTTGTCTTCTATTATCTCCCTGCTTATATCGTGCCATAATCAATCTCTCCCAAAGTGGATAAATCTATCATCCAAAACTCTTTCAAAGCCCCTAAATACAGGCGTTTGATTGCTATTATTATAGCTTTTTTGTGGTATTATTGGGGTAAGATATTCAATTAAACCAACTCGTTTAAGGTTGGGGTAAGGGGGTTGTTTCACGGTCTCTCCAGCTTCGTAACGAGGAAACGCCGACCGAAACCGTCGAGTACAATTACGACGCAAACGATAACCGCATCGCCAAAACTACAAGCAATGGAACAACTACTTATCTAGTGGATACCAATACACCGTATGCACAAGTCATCACAGAATCCAAAGAAAATGGGACAAAAATAGGCTATACTTACGGAAATGATCTTTTACATAATGGCACACATTTCTACCTCACTGATGCTTTGGGAAGCACGAGAGGATTGGTAGATAGTGGTGAGAGGCTTACTGATAGCTATAGTTATACTCCGTATGGGGAGCTAAGCGAACATAACGGGACGAGTGAGAATAGCTTCTTGTTTACTGGGGAGCAGTTGGACTCTGAGACCGATGATTATTATTTGAGGGCGAGGTATTATTCACCGTCTTCTATTAGGTTTTTGAGTAGAGATAGTTATGATGGGACGCTTATAGAGCCGATAACGCTTAACCATTATGCTTATGCCCACTCTAATCCAACTATATTTATTGATCCATCGGGAAACATGGTTGCTACGCAACAAGAGCTAAGTTTTAATATAGCAGTAATAGGGCAACTTTCACATACCAACATAAGAGCTACAGTTAAAGTGACAAGTTCTGTATTGTCACAACTTAGAGATAGTAAAAAATATATAATAAACCCTAGACATGGAGAAACTCATTCGACTATTTATGCTACTGATATTCAGACATCAGGAGGATATATTTATGATTTGGAATATGATACCTATGATGAAGCAGATATAAGTTGGGATGTGTGGGAGAAGCGTATTGCTGTAGATGGTTGGATTAGAAAGAGAACTATTGATTCTTCACGAAACCCATTTTACACAAGTCCTGTTAAACTTTCTTCATTTCAGTTTGAAGTTTGGGATTATATGATATTTGAAAAATATCCAATATATAGAGATATGTTTCCCGATAGAGTTACATCTAATCCTGATTATTTATTGGATACTACACGACATCATCCGTATTTAGCAGATAAAATAAATTGTGTAAGTTATGTTAATGAAGCCTATAAGAAGGCTTGGTGGGTTATGTTACATATACCTTCAATATAAGGAGTATAAAATGATTTCTAAATATAATAATAAAAACCAAACTATTGAGATAGAAGAGAACTATGTCTTACTTAAAATAGAAGATGATTATATGCAAAAATATTTGATAAATGAAATACAAGAAATATTTTTTAACATCGATGAAGAAGGTTATTATTTTAGAGTTATAGCTAATCGTCAAATTGCTTTTGATTATGAACATAATACAAAATTCAGAATTGAAGATAAAGATATATTAATGAGAAAAGTAAAAAACAAAGAGATTAAATTACTTCCTAACTTTGGAATTGATTTAATAGGTGAAGGTGTTATGAAATATTGTCAAAGTAGAAAAAAATATTCTTTAATTATGACAAGAGTACGAAGCAAGATAATCCCTAACAAAAACTTATTTGCCATTAATTATGGAAATATAAGTAGGTATTTTTATAAAATAATTGGTGATGATTTAAAAGACTTGAATTTGGAAGAAGAACTACTAGCAGAGCATGATAATCGTGATTTTACAAAACAACTACGAAACTTTGGTTCAAATTGTGTATTTTTATTGGACAAAAGTCTAACTCTTGGTCAAGGATATGCTATTACGGCTATTAAAGCAATGCCACATACTGATGGATTTCAAGATTTTTCTTTAGATGTTTTTTATTCATTTGATACGAAAGAAATAAAAAATAAAATTATTGAACTTTTATCTCCTTCTTATGTGATGAAAGAAAGTGGTTTTGTTTAATTTTTTTGCTCGTTGCGAAGCTCCAGCTTCGACAATGCCCTATTGGACTCTAAAACCTCAATAAAACTACATATACAAAACCAACCATTAACCTAAAAAAAATATAATACTTTCCTATAGGGGTAGAGAAGTGAAAACTCCCCTCCCTCCGAACCGTGCGTGCGGTTCTCCCGCATACGGCTCTCCAGTTGATAGTTTCCTCATCGGGATTG
>DZCE01000291.1 GCA_022736375.1 Arcobacter nitrofigilis
CAATCACTTGGTCTTGCCCATAGATCCTGCTCTTTAGATATTCAGGCATCTTGCGTAATTTAGAAACACTATAATCTGAATTTGAGTTCATTATAAACCTTTCAATATTTTATTGGCATCTTAGCTACAGATTTAGTCAGATATTGTCCAAATACAATATTATCATCAAAACAAGTTCGTCAAATACTCCATTAATGCCATAGCCCATCAAGAATGTGCTTGCCTCAAACACATCTTCTAAAATTTAGAAAATCATCAATAATGGACACTTTTTGTCATATTATTTCACTACAATGAGTGAAATTACAGATAGAGGTTTATAATGAAAATGAAAACACCGAAAGCAAGAGTATTGTGGGCATTCAACCCTGTTACTCGCACCGTAGCTTCCAAAAAGAAATATTCACGCGCTCAAATGAAAAATAAGCGCATAGAGTACTGATGTGAGTATGTTTCAATATATAGAGTGGTTTCAACTAAGATTTCCGAATCTACAACAAGATTTGTTGGCTTGCAACCACAACTTTGATGAAAAAAATCTCAATCCATACCACCTGGAGTCTGACTGTTGGTCGCATACGATGATGGTATGCAAAATAGCTGAACTAAGCGGCTATAACAAAGTTGTTCAGATAGCGGCACTCTTGCATGATATAGGCAAACCAGCTTCACGGAAGATAAACCCTAAAAACAACCATGTACAGTTTTTTGGACACGAACTCATCTCTGCAGAGATGGCTGCAGATGTGTTGGATATGATGATAAAAGAAGGGATGATCAATCTTGATGAAAAACAGATCATCACGCAGCTTATCTTGCATCACGCGTTTTTATATAAACATCCCGATATTGATACGATGATGGCGCGTTTCAATAATGACAAAACTTTTTGCACCTATCTTGTAGAGTTAATCCGTTGTGATGCACTTGGCAGGTTTTGTTATGATTTATCTGATGAAAAGAAATTTCAAGATTTGCTTGAGCAGATCAATAGAGTGCATCTTTGATAGT
>DZCE01000028.1:0-1344 GCA_022736375.1 Arcobacter nitrofigilis
TTTAAATATTTTTATTGCCAACTTAAAAGCTTTTTTTGTGAGCTTTTTTTGTATTTTATCTATACACGATATTAGCATATCAGAGTTTGTCAAATTTTTATTGTCTTGAAGATAGTCATTAAAAAGTGATAAGTCATGAATTCTCCCCAGCATAGATGTTAATTTATCAAGATCTTTGGCTCTTTTTTTTGCGTGTTTAATCTGGTTTTGCAATAATTGGAGTTGATACATATAATATTTGGCATATTTACGAAATAGATGTATATCCTCTATGTTTTGAGTTAATATAGCAATAATTAAACTATTATATGCTTTTTGATATGTTTGTTTAGAGCCTAATTTCAAATCTTGCCGTGTGTAGTTTTTAAAAATATGCAAATCACTAACTGCTACCAAGATAGATTCTCTACATATTTGAATTTTAGTATCTATATTTTTATCTGTAATAATATTATTTGCTATATTTTCTTTTAATGCATTTTGTATAACTATGGTCATATCTGTCGAAAGTTTACATTTCTGAATTATCCATCTGAAAGTATCGTTCATAACTTTTTTTTCACGCTCTTGTGAAAAAGCTTTAGAAAGTTCTTTGTAAAATGTATTTTGGTTTTGGAAGAATTCTTTATTTTTCAAAAAAGGTTTTATGAGATAAAGAATTGATCTCAGTTTTTTTGACATTACTCTAATAGAATGTATTTTCGTGTCATGAGAAATACAAGGATTATCAATCTCTTGCAGTGCAGTCCCAAGTATATTTTTTATGCTATTTATTGTAAATTTCATTTTATTAAACCCCAAATTTAGAGTATCTGTTATGATATCATAAATCATACTCAAAGTATATAGCTCACTTGAAATTAACTTTTTTAAATAACTTGCGATATAATGTTCCACTTTCAGACTTAAATATCTATGTATATTGTCTTATTAAATATAACTATGAATCAGTAAAAAAAGGAGAAAAAATGGAAAATTTACCAAAATGTCCACAATGTGGTAGCGAATATACATACGAGGATGGGAATATGTATATATGCCCAGAGTGTGCTCATGAGTGGGCAAAAGATGATAGCGATGGAGCTAGTGAAGCTGGTTTAGTTGTAAAAGATGCCAATGGTAATATTTTGCAAGATGGTGATACTGTTACTGTTATCAAAGACCTAAAGGTCAAGGGAAGCAGTGATGGTATTAAAGTAGGCACTAAAATCAAGGGCATTCGCTTGGTGGAGGGTAATGATGGTCACAATATCGACTGTAAAGTTACTGGCGTTGGAGCTATAAAACTAAAACAAGAGTTTGTAAAAAAAGCATAATATTATACAAGTAGGGTGGGTTTGCTAA
>DZCE01000028.1:1444-19895 GCA_022736375.1 Arcobacter nitrofigilis
ATAAAATGATTAAATTTATCTATACAAATAGATGGCGAATGGATGCACTCTGGATGTGCTGGTAAAAATCCATGCATAACCGATATGCTAGCCTCTATTTTTTGCTCACATATATAGCAGTATTTAGTCTCATGTAATCGTCCCTCGTATTCTAAAAGCTTCAAATAGCTTTCACATACTATTCGTTTTGGATTTTGCTTATGCCAAATTCGTGCAGAGTTCAATAGTAGATTAAAATAAAAGTTGTCAATATCCACAGTATCTCGCAAGTGTGGCTCAAATAATTTAATAAAATTGTGCCATAAAAGAAGTCTATTTTTATCATAAATCCATGAAAAGCCCATATGCGATAGATTTCGTAGACGAGGCATAAATGAACTTCCTTCTCCCTCTATCTCGAAGTCAACTAAATATCCAAGTTGTAATATGGAGTGTCTAGCACCAAAAAATCTATAGTATGCTTTTAGCTCTTTATCGCTTAATATGCTTACTATCATATCTTCATTTTTGGCTCTTTTTAGACTCAGTACAAAACCTTTTATCCTAGCTCCTTTACTCAATTATTTTTTATTTTATCTTTATTTTACTTGCTTTTTGGTATAATGGGCTACCATTTATAGGGCTTTTATTAGCTCCTAGCGAAAATAACTTAAAGGTTTGCTTATGCAAGATTTATTTACCTCTTTTAGAGACAATTGTGGCTTTGGACTACTAGCTTCCATCGATAATATTCCATCAAATACCAACCTTGAAGATGCTATTACGGCACTTTCACGAATGATGCACCGTGGAGCTATTGCAGCTGACGGCAAGAGTGGAGATGGTAGTGGATTATTACTTTCTATACCTAGAAAGTTCTTTGCAAAAGTAGCCAAAAAAGATGATGTTGTATTGCCTGAATTGTATGCAGTAGGTATGATATTTAGCACCAATGACTCCAATTTTGACATCATAGAAGAGATATGCCAAAGTAACGACCTAAGAGTAATATATACTAGAGAAGTTCCACTTGATGTTGAGGCACTTGGTGTTCAAGCTTTGGCAGCACTACCAGTGATAAAACAAGTCTTTATAACACCTAATACACTTATGGGTGCACGCAGGTTTGATGCACTAGTTTACCTCTCGAGAAGAGAGATTGAGTTTAAACTAAAAGAAGAAAAAGAGTTTTATATACCGTCATTCTCAAGCTCTGTTGTATCATACAAGGGTCTCGTTATGCCTACACATATCAAAGAATTCTATAAAGATTTAGCAGATAAAGATTTTGAAATTTCTTTTGGTCTTTTCCACCAAAGATTTTCTACAAATACATTGCCAAAATGGAAACTAGCACAACCATTTAGAATGATAGCTCATAATGGTGAGATTAATTCAGTTGAAGCAAATAGATTTAATGTGGCAGCAAAAAGTGCATTTTTGGAGAGTGATATATTCTCACCAGAAGAGATAGAAAAACTATTGCCTATTATCCAAGACGGCATGAGCGATAGTGCTAGCTTGGATAACTTCTTTGAATTTTTGCGTATAAACGGCGTGGATTTCTTTAAAGCCGCTAGAGCAATATTGCCAGCCCCTTGGCAGAATGCACCACATATGGATGCAAAATTAAGAGCTTTTTATGAGTATACAAGTACATGTTTTGAGCCATGGGATGGTCCAGCTGCTGTTAGTATGACGGACGGTAGATATATCGGATGTGTACTAGATAGAAATGGACTTAGACCAGCTAAATATATAGTTACCAAAAGTAGACGATTATTGATAGCATCAGAATATGGCGTGCTTGATACTCCAGAGGATGAGATTATAGAGAGAGGTAGGCTTCAATCTGGCGAGATGATGGGAATTGACCTTAAGTATGGTACTGTTTTAAAAAACAAAGATATAGATAGTTATCTCAAAAATAGAGAACCATATGCCCAGTGGTTAAATGAAAACATGACATATCTCCAAGAGTATATGGATAATCCATTTACAACTATTGATATTCCTGCGAAAGAGGAGATGGAGGCTAAGCAGAGATTTTTTAATATCACTCTTGAGGTTCAAGAACAAGTTTTTGAATCAATGATAAAAGAGGGCAAAGAGACAACAGCGTCAATGGGTGATGATACACCTCTAGCTGCTTTTTCATCTAAGCAGAGAAATTTTTCAGATTATTTTAGACAAAAATTTGCACAAGTAACAAATCCACCAATTGACCCGATTCGTGAAAAAGTAGTAATGAGTTTAAATACTGGTTTTGGTGAAGCATACAATATATTGACTGATGATTCACAACATGCTAAAAGATTAAAAACTGTATCTCCAATTTTATCGCTTGAAAAATTAGAGATATTAAAAGCATTTGGTGACCCAAAAGATCCTAGGTATGATATTAGCTATAAATCAAGAACATACTCAACCGTATTTAGTGAAAATCTTCAAAAAAGTCTTAAAGATTTGGTTAAGATAATAGTAGATGATGTTATTAATGATGGCATAAGAACTGTTGTGCTTGATGATAGGGAACTTAATAGTACAACAATGGTAATGCCGATACTGATGGTAGTTGGAGCATTAAATCAAGCACTGTTGCAACATAAAGTTAGACATTTAGCAAGCGTGGTGGTGGCTACTGGTGAAGTATACGACTCGCATATGGCAGCATGTGCTATAGCATATGGAGCAGCAGCGATTTATCCATATATGCTATTCCAATCTGTTGGGGTAATGGAGAAAAGAAGAGATAGCGAAGCTGATTTGGCATCTGTTCTTAAAAAAGTTAGAAGCTCTATAAATGCTGGACTTTTAAAAGTAATGTCAAAAATGGGAATATCTACAATTTCAAGTTATAGAAATTCTGGACTATTTGATGTGATTGGACTTGCCAAAGAGATTACAGATGATTGTTTTGAAGTGTCCCATTCTTTGCTTGGTGGGCTTGGATATGCAGATATCGAAGATAGACTTAGACTAGCACATACGCAAGCGTTTGATCCTAAAACTAAAAATAGAATATTTCCTCTCAATATAGGTGGATTTTATAAATATCTTGATGGTGGAGAATATCATGATTATGCACCTGCTACTGTTCATGCTATTCACAAATTGGCCGAAACTGGCAAAACAGAAGATTATAATAAATTTAAAAATTTAATCAACAATAGAGATAGAAAATTCATAAGAGACTTCTTTGTCTTGAAAAGCGACAGAGAAGCTATACCTGTCGAGAATGTAGAATCAAAAGATGAGATATTCAAGAGATTTGCAACAGCTGCGATGAGTCTAGGCTCTATATCTCCAGAAGCACATGAGTGCCTTGCTGTAGCTATGAATACGATAGGTGGAATGAGTAATTCAGGTGAAGGTGGAGAAGATGAAGTAAGATTTGGAACGCTTAAAAACTCTAAAATAAAACAAGTAGCATCGGGGCGATTTGGTGTAACTCCTGCATATTTGCGTTCAGCATCAGAGCTACAAATAAAAGTAGCACAAGGTGCAAAACCTGGTGAGGGTGGTCAATTGCCAGGGCATAAGGTTAGCCCACTAATAGCTAGACTTCGACATACTATGCCAGGAGTGACACTCATATCTCCACCTCCTCATCATGATATATATTCTATTGAAGATTTAGCACAATTGATTTTTGATCTTAAACAGATTAATCCTGAAGCTACAATCGCAGTTAAGCTTGTATCTACAGCTGGAGTTGGAACTATTGCAGCTGGTGTTGCAAAAGCATATGCTGATAAGATAATCATTTCAGGAGCCGATGGTGGAACTGGAGCTGCTCCAATAGGTTCTATTAAATTTGCTGGAAATCCATGGGAATTAGGACTTATAGAAGCTCATAATGCTCTAAAAGCAAATAATCTTAGAGGGCAAGTAAAAGTAGAAACAGATGGTGGACTAAAAACAGGTCTTGATGTAGTTAAAGCAGCAATATTTGGAGCTGAGAGTTATGCATTTGGAACTGGAGTACTTACTGTGGTTGGTTGTAAAATACTTCGTATATGTCACCTTAATAGATGTAGTGTTGGTATTGCAACTCAAGATGAAACATTAAGAAGTCATTATGATGGAACGGTTGAAAAAGTAATCAATTATTTCACTCTGCTTGCAGAAGATGTAAGAGAAATTCTTGCAGAGCTTGGATATGCTAGTCTTGGAGAGATTATTGGTAAAAATGAGCTTTTAGATGTCCTTGATGATGAATTTAGTAAGAAATTCTCATTTGAAAAATTGTTATTCAAACTAGAAGGCGACAACACATGTCAAGTGAGCTCAAACGAGCCTTATGATAAAAATGAGTATGAAAAAGAGATATTAAAAGATATAATGCCAGCTATTAGAAATACAAGTGAAGCTATATCTATAACAAAAAATGTATCAAATCTAAACCGTTCTTTTGGAACACTAATATCTGGTGAGATTGCTAAATATTATGGAAATATTGGTTTGCCTGATGGCACAATTGATATTAATTTAAATGGCACAGCGGGGCAATCGCTTGGAGCATTCTTGATAAATGGTGTAAGTATTAGAGTAAATGGGGCAGGTAATGACTACATAGGCAAAGGTATGAACGGTGGACGAATTGTTGTTACTTCGCAAAAAAGTCGTGAGGGATATTCACTTGGTGGTAACACATGTCTATATGGTGCAACTGGTGGTAAACTATATATTGGCGGACAAGTAGGGGAGCGATTTGCTGTGCGAAATTCTGGTGCTGTTGCCATCGTAGAGGGTACTGGAGATCATCCATGTGAGTATATGACTGGTGGAGCCGTTGTAATTCTTGGCAAAACGGGGGTTAACTTTGGAGCTGGTATGACTGGTGGTGTTGCATTTGTTTATGATACAACTCATGAATTTGTTGAAAATATAAATCAAGAGCTAGTTGAACCTAGAAGAATAGATACTGATGATACAGATATAGAGAGATATTATCTCAAAAAGCTTTTGAAAGATTATTATTATGAGACAAAAAGTCCAATAGCTAAAAAAATATTGGATAACTTTAGAGTTGAGATTAGGAATTTCTGGATAGTTAGACCAAAGGACATGAAAGGTCCACTCAAAATAGGAGCAGGTGAATAAGATGCAAAAATTTTTAGAATTTGAAAGAGTAGATGCAAAAAAAAGAGATATAGCAGAGAGAACTAAAGACTTCAATGAGATTTATGAGGTATTTTTAACCCCAAAAGCAAGCGAACAGAGTGATCGCTGCATACAGTGTGGTGATCCATATTGTCACAATGGTTGTCCTTTGCATAATTACATACCTCAATGGTTAAAATCAACAGCTCACAAGGATTTGGATTTTGCTTTTATGCTTACCAATGATACATCTCCTTTTCCAGAGGTAATGGGTAGAATTTGTCCTCACGATAGACTTTGTGAGGGAGCATGTACTCTAAATGATGGTTATGGTGCTATCACAATAGGCTCTATTGAAACTTTCATTAATGAAGAGGGATTCAAAAAAGGACTAAAGCCAAAATTTAGTGAAACAAAAATAGGCAAAAAAGTAGCTATTATTGGAGCTGGGCCTGCTGGACTTTCTGCTGCTACATTCCTGCTTAGAGAAGGCGTTGATGTAGAGATATTTGATAAGCAATCCCGTGCTGGTGGACTCTTAACATATGGTATACCTGGATTTAAACTTGATAAACATATAGTAGCTAGACGGATTAAATTTCTAGAAGAAGCAGGAGCTGTATTTAAGCAAAATTGTGAAGTTGGCAAAGATGTAACGCTAGAGTCTTTAAATGAGAATTTTGACGCTGTATTTATAGGCATAGGTGCTACAAAAGGTAAAAAAGCAGGACTTAAAGGCGAAGATGCACCAAATTCATATCTTGCTATGGATTTTCTAACTAATATTCAAAAAAGAATTTTTGGAGAAAAAACTGAAAAAAATATAGATGTTAAAGATAAAAAAGTAGTTGTAATTGGTGGTGGCGATACAGCTATGGACTGTGTAAGAACTTCACTAAGGGAAAAAGCTAGTAGTGTACAGTGCCTATATAGACGAGACGCTCATAATATGCCAGGAAGTAAAAAAGAGTATATAAATGCGAAAGAAGAGGGTGTGGAATTTGAATTTTATACTTCTCCAAAATCTTTGATTTTAAATGACAAAGGCGATGTTGTATCTATTGAGATGATTAAAACAAAGCTAAGTGACCCTGATGAAGGTGGACGACAAAGTGTGGTTGAGATAGCTGGAAGCAACTATCAAGTTGATGCCGATATTGTGATATTTGCATTAGGATTTGATATGGTTGATTACTCATTCTTGGCAAGCAACGGTATAGATACTGATAAATGGGGGCAAATAATGGTTGATGAAAACTATGAAACTACAAAATCTTTCATTTATGCAGGTGGAGATTGTCATAGAGGAGCTGATTTAGTCGTAACGGCCGCTAGAGACGGAAGGGACGCTGCCAAAGCGATTGTAGCAAAATTTCTTAGCTAGTGAATGATTTTTTAAGAGCTACGCTTAAAGCCAATCAAGATATAGCTACCGCACTAAGTAGAAGGCATGACAAAGATTGGTATGAGAAAAAAGAGATAGGTGCGGGTGGAGATATCAGTAGTGGACTTGATTTATTTGCTGAAAGTATATTTTTTAACCATTTGCATATATTTGGAAGCATAGAATCTGAGGAATCGGGTGTGATGAATAATGGCGAAGCAACCATTATCATTGATCCAATTGATGGTAGCGATAATGCACTTTCAGGTATGCCATATTTTGGTACATCTGTAGCAAGACTAGCTAGCAATGGAATATTAAGTGATGCAATGGTTTGTAATTTAAGCTCAAATGAATACTTTTTTGTAGTAGCTGGTGAAAAGCCACAGCATGGTAAACTTTTTGATGATGTCGTAGAGACTTTAGTCGTACGAAATAGCTCAAAGGTTGGTATATTTGAAAGGGCTTATGCTTATCCACGAATCGTACAAGCACTAAATGATAATAGTATAAAATTTCGCTCTCCTGGTGCGGTGGCTCTGTCTCTTGCATACGCTCATTGGGTTGACTTTGTGCTATTTAGCGGTCCAATTCGTATTTATGATGTTGTAGCTGGCTTGGCACTTTGTGAAGGACTTGAAGTAATAATAAAAGATGATTATGTTATAGTTTCAAAAGATAAAGATATCGTAGCTAAACTTGAGCTGATAATGAATGATATCCAAATAAAGGAGAAATGATGAATTTTGGTAGTTTATTTAAAAGTATGTACACCAAGACACCACAAAAAGAGATAATAGAAGCACAAAATCAGTGGATAAAATGTCCATCATGCTTGTCTCCTATGTTTTATAAAGAAGTTGAAGCAGGTGGGGAAGTTTGTCCTAAATGCCATTATCATTTTCGTATCAATGCAGGAAAAAGAATCGACTTATTAGCTGATGAAGGTAGTTTTGTGGAATTTGATTCCACTTTGGCTCCAACTGACCCATTAAAATTTAGTGACAAGAAGAGTTATAAAAAACGCCTAGAAGAGAGTAAAGCAAAAACAGGTAAAACATCATGTGTAGTTAGTGGAAGTTGTACGATAAATAGCGAACCAGTTGAACTTGTAGTTTTTGACTTTGCTTATATGGGTGGGAGTCTTGGTTCGGTTGAAGGTGAAAAAATAGTAAGAGCTATAAATAGAGCTATTAAAAATAGAAGCGGAGTTATTATAGTTAGTGCAAGTGGTGGAGCGAGAATGCAAGAAAGCACATATGCTTTAATGCAGATGAGTAAAACATCAGCAGCACTTAATCGTTTAAATTCTGAAAAGCTTCCATACATATCAGTATTAACAGACCCTACAATGGGAGGAGTGAGTGCCTCATTTGCTATGCTTGGAGATATTATTATTGCAGAACCAGGTGCATTAATAGGGTTTGCGGGACAAAGAGTTATAAAACAAACAGTAGGTGTGGATTTACCTGAAGGTTTCCAAAGAGCAGAGTTCCTACTTGAACACGGTTTAATTGATATGGTAGTAAATAGATTTGAGATGAAAAAAACAATCTCTGATTTTCTGAAAATATTTAATACTGGTAAATAATGACAAATTTCATAAAAAACTTTGATTTAGCAACAGCTGTTACTCGCTACTTCGCAGTTTTGGTTGCATTAATAATTTTTATACCTATTATATTTATGGGTATACCATTTTATAAAGCAATAGCCTTGATGCTTGAGTTTATTGTTGTTATTGAAGTTGTTAGAATGATAATAGATTTTGTCCATAGTCATACAATAAAGTTGCGTTTCGTGATTGACCTTTTTATAGTTTTTCTCACAAGAGATGTAATAATTCATATCACACAACCTCGCATAGATCAGACAAGAATACTGTTTTTACTTTTTGTTATATTTACTTTTTTTGTCTTTAGGATTATGACACTTTACTTTGGTCCCACAGCAATTCTTAAAGACAATAAAAATAATGAGATATAGAATTTAACATTGAAAATCATAATAGCATCAATAGACAAAGGCGGCAAAGATAAACTCTATTCTCCACTAATTGAGCATTATTGTAAGATAATCAAATCATTTGCTAAGCTTGAAATAGTAGATATTTTTGATAAAAATATAGCCAAAGCACAAGACTTGTCGCCCCAAATAGCCCAAAAAAGCTATACGACTGCTTTTGAGCCTATTGTTTCAAAGAGTAATATTATGACCATTGTGCTTGATCCAGCAGCGAAAGAGGTTGATAGTTTTGAGTTTGCAAGTTTGTTAAAAGACAAAAGCGAAGTAGCTCTTTTTATAGGCGGTGCATATGGATTTGAAAAAGAATTTTTGGATAAATGTAATTATTCAATTTCTTTTGGTAAAATTACGCTTTCACATAAGCTAGTCAAGTTATTATTGCTTGAGCAAACATATAGAGCTTTGTCAATAAACAATAACCATCCGTACCACAAATAGGAGAATATCAATGCTAACACAAGAAGAAATGTTATATTTTAAAAAGAAGCTGAGTGCCAGAAAAGAGAAAATTGAACATAATTTGGATCATACATCTAGTGAACTAGATGAGATGAGAGGACTAGAGCTTAATGATGAAGGCGACTATGCGTCAAGCTCAACTGATACGGCAATAGATAATGCTATAATGGAACAACAAATTAAAGAGTTAAGTGAAATTGAAATTGCATTGTCTAAAATATCAAATGGTACATATGGCATATGCGAAATGTGTGGCGAGCCTATAGGTTTACCGAGGCTTGAGGTGAAGAATTTTGCTTTATATTGTATTTTGTGTCGTCCAATTGTAGAAAAAAACAAACTTAAGGGGTAAATATGAAACTAGGTTTATATACTTTTGCGTCATTGACGCTATTGATTATTATTGCTGTTTTGACATTTGTAGTTAATGGAAGCTATTACACTATAAATCTTTTAGGTTTATCATTATCGTTACCTGTTGCTATTTGGTTTATTTTGCCTATGGCTTTATTGTTGGTTTTCAGTATACTTCATATGGCATATTACAGCACAAAGAACTTCTTTTTACTACGCAAATGGCAAAAAGATGCAGTCACGCTTGATGATTCTATATATTGGTCAATATTAGGCGAACCAAAAGATAATAAATTTAGTATTGCTAGTATGCAAGAGGGTGCTTCATTATTAGGAAGCTCGTCTATTTTGCTATCTGAAGCTACAAAAAGTGACAATCAAAAAATATCTGAAGCTATAAGCATTGCAAATGATATTAAAAATGGTAAATTTGTTGATTTAAAAGCAAACAAGCTAAATAAACAATTATCATCAAATAATCCAATGGTTGTGCAGAACTTAATTAATAATATCTCACTTGATTGTAGTTTCGCACAAACACTTTTGTCATCAAAAGATGATATTAATATAGATGTAAAAACAGCCGCATTAAATGATATTGCTAGCAGAGAAACATTTAAAAGTGTTAAGAAATTTATTCCTATGATGAGCTTGGCACAAATAAATATTATGCTTAATCGTGCCATCAAAGGTGCTAAAATAGAGCTAGATGAAGAGATGATAAAAAGCATAAGGGAAACTAAAGAGTTGAATTGTGGAGATTATATATTGCTTGCTGCTGCATCTATAAAATCAATTAGCCCAAGTGTTTCATTGTCACTATTTAAAACATTCCAGCAAAAAGATGAGAAAGCTGAAACGGCATATTTGTATCTATTGCTTGAGTATGAGATGATGAGCGAAGTAAAAGATTTTTTCGAAGCAAATCCTGAAAATGATTTCAAAAAATTAAAAATATTTTATGAGCTTAAAAAAATAAAAAATAATTATAAATTAAATGATATATTTGATTTGAATACACTATGCGATGAAGCTTGATTTCTCCAAACCAATTTATATGTTAGCCCCATTGGCGGGCTATACGGATCTTCCTTTTCGTGCAGTTGTCAAAAAATTTGGTGTAGATGTTACGGTTAGTGAAATGATAAGTGCTAATGCGCTTGTATTTGATAGTAAGAAAACCATTAAAATGCTTGAGAAGAGTCCAGATGAAAACCCTTATTCTGTCCAAATTGCAGGTTCAAATGAGGATATTATTCGTAGTGCGGTTGAGAAATTAAATGAACACGATGGGATAGATATTATTGATCTTAATTGTGGTTGTCCAGCACCAAAAATAGTGAATAATCTCTCTGGTAGTTCCTTGCTAACAGATTTGAAAAGCATGGCAAAAGCTATTGAAACTATCAAGAAAACATCAAATAAACAATACACATCAGTTAAAGTTAGACTTGGTTTTAATGAAAAAAATCATCTAGAAATTGCAAAAATATGTGAAGGAAGTGGTGCTGATTTTATAGCTGTACATGGTCGAACTCGTTCTGGTAGATTCAAATCAGCAGTTGATTATGATGCAATTGCCCAGATGAAAGCAATATTAAAAATACCAGTAATAGCAAATGGAGATATAGATTCACCAGAAAAAGCATCGTGGGTGCTAGAGTATACAAAAGCAGATGGTATTATGGTTGGCAGAGCAGCTGTTGGTAAACCATGGATATTTCATCAAATGAAAAATGGCTCAATGGATATAGACAAGGGTATTATTAAAGATGTTGTGCTTGAACACTTTAATCAAATGATAGCTCATTTTGGAGAATATGGAGCAATAATGTTTCGTAAGCATCTACATACTTATTCAAAAGCTGGATACAATGGTGCTTCGGCTTTTAGAGATACGGTAAATAGAACTGAAAATATAACGCAAATGCGTGAGCTTATAAGTGAATTTTTTTAATTCTTTTATATACCTAAGGCTTTTTTGATTTTTGGTAGTGCAGCAAGGGCAGCTTTTTCACCTTCTAGAATTGCTTGATGTCTTGTATCAAATGATGCAGAGCTTAAAGCGTCAAGATTGGGTTTTATGACTATATTTGCTTTTTTTAGTTCGCTATTTAGTGCTACTTGACTCATAATATTTATACTTTGATCAAGTGTACCAAATATTCCACTAATTCCACTTTTGGGTTTGGCCGAAATATCAACTGCAATTACAAAGGTTGCCCCCATGGCTCTAGCCGCACTTACTGGTACAGGTTGGGTCAGTCCACCATCTACAAAATAACCATTTCCTATTTTTACAGGCTGAAAGACATTCGGAACACTAGCACTTGCCCTTACGGCTTGGCCTGTATTGCCAGATCTAAATAGAGCAGTTGCACCACTATCTCTATTGGTTGCAACAGCACCAAAAGGTATTTTAAGATTCTGTATAGGACGATTGCCAACTGAGCTATTAATAAAGTTTTGCAAGTATTCGCCTTTTATGAATCCACTGGTTGATAGCGTTAAGTCTACTACTTGGCTCTCTTTAAGATCCATGGCTTTTTGTTGCAATTGTATAGGCGTTAGTCCTGATGCGTACAGACTGCCTATGATTGAGCCCGCACTAGTGCCTGTAATAATGACTGGCTTTATGCCATTTTGTTCAAGAATTTTAATTACACCAATATGTGCAAAACCTTTTGCAGCACCTCCACCAAGAGCTAGTGCAATTTTTATTTTTGGCTTAGGTGGCGTGGTTGGCTTTGTACAACCAGTTATAATCAATACAAGTGCCATAAGAGCTATATTTATTTTTTTCATTTTCTATACCTTGGATTTATTTGTGAAAGTATACGATAAAATATTAAAATATGATATACTATTGCCTTAAAATTTGGAGTTTAGTATGGATTTAATGCTTGTTGGAGTTGGTGTTTTTGTTGGAATACTTTCTGGGTTTTTTGGTATAGGTGGTGGAACTGTAAGTGTGCCAATACTACTATATATGGGATTTGACATTAAACAAGCTATTGGAATATCTGTATTTCAAATGTTACTTGGCTCTATTTTGGGATATTTTATACATAGAAAAAAACAAACTTATAATGCTTCAAAAAAGATTTACTTTGGGTATGGTGGCATAGCTGGGGCTATAATAGGTGCATATTTTGTAAAAATATTCCATAGTGAAATTTTAGAATATCTATTTTTATCACTCGTGGTATTTACACTTGTTAAGCTATTTATGTCAAATCCAGAGCCAACAAAAAAAGAGATATATAATCCATATTTATATACGGCAATAGGTTTTGGAATAGGTATTTTTTCTGGTATGCTTGGCGTGGGAGGTTCTATACTTATGACACCAATTTTAGTTAGTTTTCTAGGTTTTTCACTAAAGAAAGCATCAGCAGTTGGACTATTTTTTGTGATTTTTTCATCATTTTCATCATTTGTTTCTTTATCGTATTTGGGGCTTATGGATTACCAGCACGGCTTGATACTTGGAATTGGTTCGCTATTTGGGATTTGGATAGGGATTTGGTTACTTCAAAAGGTAAAATTAACACATTATAAGAAATTTTTGGTTGGGTTTTATATTTTTATATTTTTAATAACAATAAATAAAGTAATAGGATAACAATGGATAGCATTAAAGTTTATGGAGCTAGAGAGAATAATCTCAAAAATATTAATATTGAGATACCAAAAAATAAGTTGGTTGTTGTAACTGGTTTAAGTGGAAGCGGTAAGTCAACATTGGCATTTTCCACTCTATATGCAGAGGGACAAAGACGATATATCGAATCTCTATCAAGCTATGCTAGACAGTTCTTGGGCAAAGTTGGTAAGCCTGATGTTGATAAAATCGAAGGCTTAACTCCAGCAATAGCAATAGATCAAAAAACAACATCAAAGAATCCTCGCTCTACCGTGGGAACAATTACAGAAATTTATGACTATTTACGACTTTTGTTTGCTAGAATTGGAAAGCAATATTGCCATGAGTGTGGAAAACCAATATCCTCAATGAGTGCAAGTGATATAATTAGTGAAATATTAAAGCTACCGACTGATAGTAAAATAGTTATTTTAGCACCACTTGTAAAAGAAAAAAAAGGCTCATTTGGTGAGATGATAGAATCACTTCGCCACAAGGGATATGTAAGAGCAGTGATTGATGGGGTAATGGTACGACTTGATGAAGAGATTGAACTAAGCAAGACGAAAAAACATACAATAAAAGTAGTAATAGATAGAGTTGTAGTGACTGATGATAGTCGTGAGAGAATAGCTGGGGATGTAGAAAAAGCTCTTAAGGAAAGCTATGGTGAGGTTGAGGTAGAGATATTAAATCATGAAGAAGTAGGACACGACTCGGCTCATGTGCATTATTCTGAGCATTTAGCTTGTTTTGATTGCAAGATTAGTTTTGAGCCATTAGAGCCTGTTAGTTTCTCATTTAATTCACCAAAGGGTGCTTGTAACACTTGCGGTGGGCTTGGCATTAAGTATGTATTGGATTTGAAAAAAATTATAGATAGCTCCCTTAGTATAGACAAAGGTGCTGTTCGCATTATGCATGGATTTAATAAAGGCTACTACTCTAAATTCCTAGAAGCATTTTGTGAGCAAAACGATATAGATATTAAACTCCCATATGAAGAGCTAGAAGAGTATCAAAGGAAAGCTATATTATACGGAAATGCTAGTAGTGTTAAGTTTGTATGGAAACGACACCCACTCACTAGAGAGTGGCCTGGAGTTATCAAGATAGCATACGATATGTTCAAAGATGAGCGAGACTTAGCTGAATATATGACAGAAAAGAAATGTGATAAATGTAATGGAAATCGTTTATCGTTACCATCGTTGGCAGTTAAGATTGAAGAGCATAATATAGCATCAATTGTAAATATGCCTATCGAGTATAGCTATAAGTTTTTTGAGAATAGAGAAAATTTTTCACACCTGAGCGAACAACAAGCTCTTATTGCAGCTCCTATTTTTAGAGAAATTAGAGAGAGATTGTTTTTTCTATTTGATGTAGGATTGGGATATTTATCGCTTAGCCGTGATGCTAGAAGTATATCAGGTGGAGAGGCTCAAAGAATAAGAATAGCTTCACAGATAGGCTCTGGCTTAACCGGCGTGATGTATGTTCTTGATGAGCCTAGTATAGGTCTGCACGAGCGAGATACGATGAAGCTTATACGAACCCTAAAGTCACTACAATCAAAAGGGAATAGCGTAATCGTAGTGGAACATGATAAAGAGACTATAATGAATGCGGATTATATTATTGATATTGGTCCAGGGGCTGGTGAATATGGTGGAGAGGTTATATTCGCTGGTACATTAGAAGAACTTAAAAAAGCTGATACGGTTACAGCTGATTATCTATTTGGTCGTAAAAGCGTATCATATCCACAAAATGAGATTTCTGATAATTGGATAGAGATAAATAATGCGACACTTAATAATATAGATAAGCTTTCAGCCCGTATTCCACTTGGGAATTTCGTATGTATCACGGGAGTTAGTGGAAGTGGCAAGAGTTCACTTATCTTGCAAACGCTATTGCCTACAGCATTGGAGATGTTAAATCGTGCCACAAAGGTAACAAAGATTGACGGAGTAGAGATACTAGGTCTTGAGCAACTTGATAAAGTAATATATCTTGATCAGAACCCAATAGGCAGGACTCCACGAAGTAATCCAGCAACATATACGGGCATTATGGATGAGATTAGAAAGCTATTTTCCAAAACAAAAGAAGCAGAGATTAGAGGATATGGTATAGGAAGATTCTCGTTTAATGTTAAAGGTGGTAGATGCGAGAAGTGCCAAGGAGATGGAGAGATAAAAATAGAGATGCACTTCTTGCCAGATGTAATGGTACAGTGTGATAGTTGTCGTGGCAAAAGATATAATGCTCAGACTCTAGAGGTCTATTACAGAGGTAAAAATATAGCAGATGTATTAGCTATGAGTGTCACAGAAGCATTAGAATTTTTCAAAGCAGTACCCATGATAGCTGTAAAGCTTGGTACTCTTGAAGCTGTAGGGCTGGGATATATCACGCTTGGTCAAAATGCAACAACGCTTAGTGGTGGAGAGGCTCAAAGAATAAAACTAAGTAAAGAACTTAGTAGAAAAGATACAGGCAAAACACTCTATATTCTTGATGAGCCATCTACTGGTTTACACTTCGCAGATGTAGATAGACTCACTGGCGTTCTTCGTCATTTAGTAGAGCTTGGTAATAGTGTAGTAGTAATTGAGCATAATCTTGATATGATAAAAAATAGCGACTATATTATAGATATGGGACCAGAGGGTGGCAACAAAGGTGGAGTTATAATAGCAACTGGAACACCAAAAGAGTTAGCCCTAAATTATAAAAAAAGTGGTAGTTATACAGGTGAGTATCTAGCACTAGAAGATGGAGTGTTGTAAAATGAAAACAATCACAATTATAGATACCTTTGGGTTCTTTTTTCGCTCTTATTACGCTTTGCCACCTTTGCGTAATAGCGACGGATTTCCTACGGGGCTACTTACTGGCTTTGTAAATCTCATTGACTCTTTACATAGAAATCATAGTACCGATTATATAGTTTTTGCTCTTGATAGCAAGGGGGATACATTTAGAAATGAGTTGTATGACCAGTATAAGGCAAATAGATCTCCAGCCCCAGAGGATTTGATACTTCAGCTTCCTATTGCAATTGAGTGGATAGAGAAAATGGGTTTTGCAAATTTGGCATTAGATAGATATGAAGCAGATGATATCATAGCTACAATTACAGCTAAAGCTAAAAGTGACGGCATAAAAGTCCGTATCATATCTCATGATAAAGATTTATATCAACTGATAGATGACGGTATCGTGGTACTTCATGACTCAGTAAAAAAAGTTGATATAGATGAAGATGGCTGTGTAGCAAAATTCGGAATACATCCGCGTGATTTTACAAATTTCCAAGCAATTCTGGGGGATAGCTCGGATAATGTCCCAGGGGTAAAAGGCATAGGTCAGAAAGGTGCGAGTGAGCTTATTAATCGTTATCATACGCTAGAAGCCATTTATGAAGATATACAAAATACAGGAACTCCACGAATGCAAAAATTACTCGCAGAGAGTAAAGAGATGGCATTTTTGAGCCGTGAGCTTGTGACTATGAAAACTGATGTTATTGAAAGTTGTGATTGGGATACATATGGATTTGAAGATAAAAACTATCTATCTGTTTTAACAAGTGAATTTGAAAAATATGAGATGAAAGCCGCACTCAAAAAAGCACAAATGAATGGTAATGGTTTTGCATCAGTAAATTCAAACTCATCAATTGATACCAGTAAACAACCAGAAGCCAAAAAAGAAGAATCAAAACTTAAATTTGAAGCAATTGTGCTTGATAGCGTTGAAAAACTTAATGAACAGATTAACAAACTAAACAGTGAAATTATTGTGGCATTTGATACTGAAACAACAGGACTAGACACAAAAGAGGCAAGTTTAGTAGGCTTTAGTTTTTGCACGCAAGAACACAAAGCCTATTATGTCCCAGTAGCTCATAGCTATCTTGGTGTTGGAAATCAGGTAAATTTGCTTGACGCACTTAATGCTATAAAAATTATATTATCATGTAAAGTCGTAGGGCAAAATCTCAAGTTTGATCTGGGTCTGTTGTATAATCGTTACGATTTCATTCCAGTAGAGCCATATGCTGATACTATGTTATTAGCATGGCTTAGTAATCCATCAAGCAGAGTAGGTCTAGATACTCTAGCAAAAGAGTTTTTTGGCTATGAGATGCTTTCATTTAAAGACACAGTTAAAAAAGGAGAAAACTTCAGCACAGTAGCCATAGAAGATGCCACATTTTATGCAGCTGAAGATGCATGGATGACATATCTGCTATATAACGCACTTATTAAAAAAATGGAATTAGCTTCACTAGATATCTTAATCAAAGAGGCAAAAACAGTAGAATATCCATTTATCAATGTTCTATTGCGTATGGAAAGTGCAGGTATCAAGGTGGACTTGAATAAGCTGAATGATTTATCCAGCAGTCTTAGCTCTATGCTTGAAAATCTAACAAGCGAGATATACGCACTTGCTGGATGTGAATTCAATATCCGCTCCACTCAGCAATTAGGTGTAGTTTTGTTTCAACAATTAGGATTAAAGGGTGGCAAAAAAACAAAGACAGGTTATAGTACAAATGAAGCAGTACTTGATAGTCTGAGAGGCGAACATGATATTATAGAAAAGCTTTTGCAGTACCGTGAATATTCTAAGCTTTCGTCTACTTATGCCCAACCATTACTTCTGCTAGGCAAAAAAGATATAAATCACCGTATATATACATCATTTTTACAAACAGGCACAGCTACGGGAAGATTAAGCTCAAAAGATCCAAACTTGCAAAATATTCCAGTTCGCTCAGAACTTGGAAGAAGCATAAGAGAGGCATTTATAGCCAAAGATGGATATAAGCTTGTTAGTATAGATTACTCTCAAATTGAGCTTAGATTACTAGCTCATTTCTCTGGCGATAAGGCTTTAAAAGATGCCTTTAATAATCAAGAAGATATTCACTATGCTACGGCATTAAAACTTTTTGGTGAAGAGCTTGCAAGCGCAAAAAGAAATGTAGCTAAATCAATAAATTTTGGTTTATTATATGGCATGGGACCAAAAAAACTATCCCTAGAGCTTGGCATTAGTGCAGGTGAGGCAAAGGATATTATAACTAGCTATTTCGCATCATTTCCTACTGTAAAAAACTTTTTAGAATCAATCCAGCAAGAAGTAGTCAGTCGTGGCTACACAGAAACATTGTTGGGGCGTAGACGATTTTTCAATTATGAGCTAGCAAATGGTATGGAAAAGGCTGCATATTTACGAGAAGGAGTTAATACTGTATTTCAAGGCAGTGCCGCTGATCTTATTAAGCTTTCTATGAACGAGATAGATAGCATGATTATAGATGAGGATTTGGATGCTAGATTATTATTACAAATACATGATGAACTTATATTTGAGGTAAAAACAAGCGAAGCTGAGCTACTAAGCAAAAAATTTGCATATATGATGGAAAATATCTATGAGCTTGATGTGCCTCTGGAGTGTTCTGTGAGTATTGG
>DZCE01000029.1 GCA_022736375.1 Arcobacter nitrofigilis
TCTAGCCAAAAGCTTGGCTAGAGTGGAGATTAGCCGTTTCTTTTAGCAACAATCTCTTTAGCAATATTACTTGGAACTTCTTCATAGTGATCGAATTCCATAGCATATGTAGCACGACCTTGGGTCATTGAACGCAAATCAGTTGAGTATCCGAACATTTCAGACAATGGTACGAAAGCATCAACGATTTTATTTCCGCTTCTATCATTCATCCCACTTACTTGCCCTCTTCGTTTAGAGATATCACCGATAACATCACCCATATAATCTTCTGGTACTTCAACTTCAACTTTCATAACTGGCTCAAGTATAACAGGATTAGCAGTTTTAGCACCCTCTCTGAAGCCCATTGAACCAGCTAGTTTAAATGCCATCTCTGAGGAATCCACTTCGTGATAACTTCCATCATATAGAGTAACTTTTATATCTTCAACAGGGTAACCAGCTTGGATACCTCTTTTCATTGACTCTTGGATACCTTTATCAACTGCAGGGATATACTCTTTTGGTATAACACCACCTTTAACTTCATCCACAAACAAATAACCAACACCAGGCTCTTGTGGCTCAATTTTTAAGTATACATGACCAAATTGTCCACGACCACCTGATTGTTTAGCGTATTTATACTCTTTGTTTACAGACTTTCTAATAGTCTCTCTGTAAGCAACTTGAGGAGCACCAACTTCAGCTTCAACATTGTACTCTCTTTTCATACGGTCAACAATAATCTCAAGGTGAAGTTCACCCATACCTGCGATTAGTGTTTGACCTGATTCTTCGTCCGTACTAACTCTAAATGATGGATCCTCACCAGCTAGTTTACCTAGTGCGATACCCATTTTTTCTTGGTCAGCTTTTGTTTTTGGTTCAACCGCAACAGATATAACTGGAGCTGGGAATTCCATTCTCTCCAAGATTACTCTATCTTTATCACTTGCTAGAGTATCACCTGTAAGTGTATATTGAAGACCAACAACTGCACCGATTTCACCAGCATAAAGAGCAGAAACTTCTTCTCTTTTATTAGCATGCATTTTTACAAGTCTACCGATACGCTCTTTTTTGTCTTTAGTTGTATTATAAACATACGAACCTGACTCCAATTTACCACGATATACACGAACAAATGTAAGCTGACCAACAAATTTATCAGTCATAACTTTAAATGCAAGACCAGCTACTTCACCATCATTAGTTGATGGAACAACAACAGTGTCACCATTCTCATATTCACCACTCATCTCAGCTACTTCAGTTGGAGCAGGAAGATAATCGATTACAGCATCAAGAAGTGTTTGAACACCTTTGTTTTTATAAGCAGTACCACAAGTCATAGGAATCATAGTTATTGCCAAAGTTGCTTTTTTGATACCAGCTTTGATTTCAGCCTCAGAAAGAGCTACGCCCTCCATGAATTTTTCCATCAATGCATCATCACACTCAGAGATAGCTTCGATTAGTTTTTCTCTGTATTGCTCAGCTTTTTCTTGCATATCAGCAGGAATAGCAACTATTTCAAACTCTTGACCCATTTTAGTTTGGTCATCATCCCATACAGTAGCTGTCATAGTTACAAGATCAATAATCCCCTTGAAGCCATCTTCAGCACCTATTGGCAACTGAATTGGAACAGCATTAGATTTTAGTCTTTCGTTAATTTGTCTTTCAACTTCATAGAAATCAGCACCTGTTCTATCCATTTTATTAACAAAAACCATTCTTGGAACACCATATTTATTAGCTTGTCTCCAAACAGTTTCAGATTGTGGTTGAACACCACCAACTGAACAAAATACAGCAACAGCACCATCAAGAACTCTCATTGAACGCTCAACTTCAATAGTGAAGTCAACGTGACCTGGAGTATCTATGATATTTATTTGGTTACCTTTCCATTCACAAGTTGTAGCAGCAGAAGTAATTGTAATACCTCTCTCTTGCTCTTGCTCCATCCAGTCCATTGTAGCAGCTCCATCATGAACCTCTCCAATTTTATGTGAAACACCTGTGTAGAAAAGAATTCTTTCAGTTGTTGTAGTTTTACCAGCATCAATGTGAGCTGCAATACCAATATTTCTAACTTTTTCGAGCGGATGTGATCTTGACATAATGTCTCCTTACCAACGATAGTGAGCAAATGCTTTATTAGCTTCTGCCATTTTATATGTATCTTCTTTCTTCTTAAATGCTGAACCTTTATTTCCAGCTGCTTCCATTAGTTCATTACTAAGTCTTTCTATCATAGTTCTTTCGTTTCTTTTTCTTGAAGCGATTATTAACCATCTAATAGCCAATGTTTGTTGTCTAGCAGGTCTTACTTCTATTGGCACTTGATAAGTAGCTCCACCAACACGACGACTTTTAACTTCCATTACTGGCTTAACATTGTCCATCGCTTGGTTGAATACTTCAATACCTTTTTCACCAGATTTTGATTCAATTCTCTCTATTGCACCGTACATAACACTTTGTGCAACACTCTTTTTTCCATCATACATAACTGCATTTATAAATTTTGTAAGTACTTTTGAACCATAAATAGGATCACCAAGTACAGGTCTTACGGGAGCTTTTCTTCTTCTCATTTTATTTCCTTCAATCTTTTTATTTTTGATTTACTCAAGTATGACACCCTAAGGCTATCAGTCACACCTGCTTAATCTTGTCTGCACAAGACAGCTATAAACTTATTTATTCTTTGGTCTTTTTGTACCATATTTAGATCTAGCAACAGTTCTTTTTGCAACACCAGCTGAATCCAATGCTCCACGAACGATGTGATATTTAACACCTGGTAAATCTTTTACCCTACCGCCTCTTACAAGTACGATACTGTGTTCTTGAAGGTTGTGACCTTCTCCACCGATGTATGAAATAACTTCAAATCCACTTGTCAATCTAACCTTAGCAACTTTTCTCAAAGCTGAATTTGGTTTCTTTGGAGTTGTAGTATAAACTCTTGTACACACGCCTCTTCTTTGTGGGCATGCAACTAATGCTGGTGATTTTGATTTTTTCACCACTTTTTGACGCTCTTTGCGTATTAATTGATTAATAGTAGGCAAATTAGTTCCTTTCTTTTGTTATGTTTTTGAATTAAAATCTGGTAGTTATACCTCATAAAAGTATCGAATTAGATAGTTTTATGAGGTATAAGATACCAAAATGGAGTGCATTGTACCCAAATTTGACTTTGGATACTCTTATTATGCTTCTGCGTGTGTTAGTTTGATATTTCTCACATCAACCATACCTGTTCCAACTGGTATCAATCTACCAATTACAACATTCTCTTTAAGATCTGCTAGTTCATCAATCGTACCAGCAATTGAAGCTGATGTAAGAACTTTTGTAGTATCTTGGAACGATGCTGCTGAAATAATACTATCAGCTCCAACTGCTGCTCTCGTGATACCAACCAACATTGGCTCAGCGATAGCTGGTTCTCCACCAAGAGCCAATATTCTTTGATTCTCTTCATGGAATTTCTTGCGTGAACTTATATCACCAACAATAAACTTAGTATCTCCACTATCAAGTATTTTTACTTGTCTCATCATTTGCGATACAACTATCTCGATATGTTTATCCGCGATATTAACACCTTGTCTTCTATAAACTTGTTGTACTTCGCTTACTATATACTCATAAAGAGCTTTTTCACCAAGAGCCGCAAGTATGTCGTGGCTCGACACAATACCATCTGTTAGTTTTTCGCCAGCATGAACAAACTCGCCGTTATTAACTAAAATAGTTTTGTTTTTATCTACAAACTGTTCAGTCTCTTGTCCATTTTCGCCTCTAACTATTAGTCTCTCTTTACCTCTTAGCATTTTACCAAAGCTTACATAACCATCGATTTGTGCAATTAGTGCGATATCTTTTGGTCTTCTAGCTTCAAATAATTCAGATACTCTAGGCAAACCACCAGTGATATCTTTTGATTTTATTGCTGCTTTTGGTCTTTTTGCTAGCATATCAGCAATTGTTACCGTATCGCCATCTTTTGCAAATAGAACAGTTTTAGAATCAAGTTGATAACGAATTATTTCACCTTTCTCTGTTGCAAGTATAATAGCTGGTTTGTAAGCAGCAGGAATATACTCATTAAGCTCAAATCTTGTAACTCCAGTAAGCTCATCAAATTGTTCACTTGCTGTAACACCTGCTATGACATCTTCAAACTTAATTACCCCACTATCTTCAGCAATAATAGGCTCTGAGTATGGATCCCATTCAGCGATTACAACTTGTGTTGAATTTTCTGGAGCTGATAATAACATTCCTTTTTCAACAGTAGCATCATTCTCAACTTTAATTATAGAGCCTCTTGATATATAGTGTCTTGATGCTTCTCTATCGTTTTCATCTACAATTACTGCAAATAGTCCTTTATCTCTAACGGCATCTCCACTATTTATAGTTTTTATTGGCTCAAGATAATCGCCTTCAAGCATTAGATATTTTACTTTACCTTTGACTTCAGCATATACATTTTGTCTGATTGGATCACCGTCTGCAACTTTAAGTTCACTTGCATAAGGTATACGGCTTGGTACACTCCATCCATCTTGTATAACTTCAACTATTGAATCGCCTTTGATTACTTTATCGCCATGCTCATAAGGAAGGTATATTTTACCTTCTATATTACCTGCAACACCAGCTAATTCATTTGATTTGG
This sequence comes from Arcobacter nitrofigilis, assembly GCA_022736375.1. Lineage (GTDB taxonomy): Bacteria > Campylobacterota > Campylobacteria > Campylobacterales > Sulfurovaceae > BN30871. The sequence continues at coordinate 4,688 of DZCE01000029.1, forward strand.
CTACATCAGTTTTTCTGAAACTATATTTTGTTTCAGTTTCGCCATTAGCAACAACTGACACTGTATACTCATCTAGTGTCACAACAATAGAAACTTCACCATCATAAAGTGCTTTTACTTTTGGCTCAACTAGTAGCACACCAGCATTTCTTCTATTAGCTACTATTAGTTTATCTTCTTTGTTTTTATAGACTGACATATTGTAGTATCTTACAAAACCTTCTTTGCTAGCTACGATTTGTCTCTCTTCTTTTCCAGCAGTCGCTGTTCCACCTGTGTGGAAAGTTCTTAGCGTTAGCTGAGTTCCTGGCTCACCAATAGATTGAGCAGCAATTACACCTATCGCTTCACCACGATGCACTATTTTATTATCAGCCATATTTAGACCATAACATTTTGCACAAAGTCCATTTGGTACTTTACAGCTAGATGGGGCTCTGATAATAACAACACGAACATTAGCATCTTTTACTTTGTTTGCCATATCTTCGTCAATCATTGTGCCTTCACTTGCAATTACTTCGCTAGTTACAGGATCTATGATGTCTTCAGCTAGTACTCTACCATATATACGGTCACTTAATGGCTCAATCATCTCATTACCAACAACAATGTCAGAAACGGCAACACCTTCATGTGTTCCACAATCCTCCATAACTATTTTTACATTTTGAGCAACATCAATTAGCTTTCTAGTCAAATATCCTGCATTCGCTGTTTTAAGAGCTGTATCCGCAAGTCCTTTTCTAGCTCCGTGAGTAGATATGAAATACTCCAGTACATTTAGACCTTCACGGAAATTTGATGTAATTGGTGTTTCGATGATTGATCCGTCAGATTTAGCCATCAATCCACGCATACCAGAAAGCTGTCTGATTTGAGCAGCACTACCTCTAGCCCCAGAATCTGCCATCATATTAACAGAGTTAAATCCATCTTTATCAGATCTGATTAGCTTCATAAGAGCGTCTGCGATTTCACCATTTGCATCTGTCCAAATATCAATAATTTTATTATATCTCTCTTGATCAGTCAAAAGTCCAGCTGTATATTGTGCTTGGATAGCTTTAACTTCTGCTTTAGCTTCTACGACCAATTTATCTTTTGTATCTGGAATTTTAATATCATCAATTGATATTGATACTCCAACTCTAGTTGCGTATTTGAAACCCATATCCTTAAGATTATCCAAGAATTCAGAGATAATTGTTAGCCCACTGATTTTATAAATATAATCAACAAGTTCAGATATATCTTTCTTTTTCAATATTTTATTCCAATAATTCTCTGGTACATAATCAGGAATTATCGTGTGCAATATTACTCTACCTGCTGTGGTCGTTATTACTTTATTACCAACAAGGGTACGAATTCTAGCATTTAAATCTAGTGAACCCTGTTCAAATGCCATAAGTACTTCATCTGCGTTAGCAAATAATTTATGCTCACCAATAACATCTGTTTTCTCTAAGGTCATATAATAAAGACCCAAAATCATATCTTGAGATGGTACAGTTATCGCTTTACCAGATGCAGGAAGCAAGATATTCATTGATGCTAACATTAAAATCTTTGCCTCAGCTATAGCCTCATCAGAAAGCGGTACATGCACTGCCATTTGGTCACCATCAAAGTCAGCATTAAACGCCGCACAAACTAGAGGATGAAGCTGAATAGCTTTACCTTCGATTAGTCTAGGGTGGAATGCTTGAATTGACAATTTATGAAGTGTCGGTGCACGGTTAAGTAAAATTGGATAATTCTCAACTACCTCTTCGAGACACTCCCATACTTCATTGACTTGTTTTTCAATCATTTTCTTGGCTTGTTTAAGAGTAGTTGCGTAGCCTTTTTCTTCAAGTTTTGCCATCAAATGAGGTTTAAATAGCTCAATCGCCATTTTCTTAGGCAATCCACATTGATCCATTCTCAAATCTGGTCCAACAACGATAACAGAACGACCAGAAAAGTCAACCCTTTTACCAAGTAGATTTTGTCTGAAACGACCTTGTTTACCTTTGATTATTTCAGAAAGAGATTTTAGTGGTCTTTTATTAGCACCTTTTACAGCATTTCCTCTTCGTCCATTGTCAAACAAAGCATCCACTGCCTCTTGAAGCATTCTTTTTTCATTTCTAACAATGATTTCAGGAGCGTCTAGCTCCATAAGTCTTTTTAGTCTTTGGTTTCTGTTGATTACTCTTCTATACAAATCATTTACATCAGATACAGCAAATTTTCCCCCATCCAGACTAACAAGTGGTCTGAGATCAGGTGGCAATACTGGCAAATTAGTAAGCATCATCCACTCGGGACGGTTACCTGAATGTAAAAATGCCTCAATTACTTTAAGTCTTTTTACAATAGTTTTTGCCTTAGCTTCTGATTTTGTAGTTGCTATGTCCTCTTTTAGAGATTTAAACATATCTATTAAATCAAGTTCTGCGAGTAACTCTTGTATAACTTGTCCGCCCATTCTAGCATCAAATGCATCTTCTCCAAATCTATGTAAGATTTGTTGATATTGCTCTTCGTTTAGTACATCAAATTTTGCAAGAGGATTTAGTCCTTCGCTATCGTAGCTAGTTTCACCAGCAGTTTTGACTATATACGCTTCATAGTACAATACGCGTTCAAGATCTTTCATCTTAACGCCAAGGAGTGTACCTATGCGACTAGGCAGTGAGCTAACATACCATATGTGTGCAACTGGAGTAACAAGCTCGATGTGACCCATACGAGAACGACGAGATTTTGAACTTGTAACTTCAACTCCACATTTTTCACAGATTACGCCTTTATAACGCATCTTCTTATATTTACCACAAAGACACTCATAGTCTCTTATTGGACCAAAAATTTTGGCACAAAATAGACCATCTCTCTCTGGTTTTAATGTTCTATAGTTGATAGTTTCTGGTTTTTTAACTTCACCATAACTCCATGACATAATCTTTTCAGGGCTAGCAACTCTAAGTTGTAAAGCCTCTATGTCAACTGGTTTTTCATCGCTACGATAATCAACAGGTATTAAATTTTCTAATATACTACTCATTCTCAGCCTCTACTTCTTTTTTATTTTGAAACAGTTGAGCATCAAGACCTAGTGCTTGTAGCTCTTTTGTTAATACGAACATGGTCTCAGGAATTCCAGATTCAGGAACACTCTCACCTTTTGTTAATGCACTATATGTTTTAGCTCTACCATCAACATCATCTGATTTGATTGTCAACATCTCTTTTAGAATATGAGAAGCACCATATGCTTCTAAAGCCCAAACTTCCATCTCTCCAAATCTTTGTCCACCAAATAGTGCTTTACCACCAACTGGTTGTTGTGTAACCAAAGAGTATGGTCCAGTAGAACGAGCATGAACTTTTTCATCAACCAAGTGATGAAGTTTTAGCATATACATATATCCTACATTTACTCGTTCTATCATTTTATCACCCGTCTTACCATCAAATAGAACCATTTTGCCATCTTCTTCCATTTTTGCTAGTTCAAATAGTTTAGCAAATTCAGCAATATTTACACCTTCAAATACAGGAGTGGCAAATTTTACACCATTACTCCAATCTCTAGCATGCACAAGTAGCTCTTCATCACTCATGGCATCCATAATTGCTTTACCATCAAGCAACTTAGTAATATCAGCAATAGCAACCATTTTAGCTCTAAGCTGAGCAATAAAATCACTTTGGGCAGATTCGAATATCTCTTCTATTTGATAACCAAGTTTTTTACCAACAAGACCAAGGTGAACTTCAAGGATTTGCCCGATATTCATACGAGATGGAACCCCTAGTGGATTTAGAATCATATCAACAGCTCTTCCATCTTCCATATATGGCATATCCATTTCAGGCACAATATTCGAAACGATACCTTTATTTCCATGTCTACCAGCCATTTTATCACCGACTTTTAGCTTTCTTTTTGTTGCAACATATACTTTTACAAGTTTTGTAACACCACTTGATAATATATCATCTTTATCAAGAATAGTTAGCTTCTCTTCGTGTTCTACTTTTAATTTTTTCTTCTGTCTAAGGAAATAGTTTTTTAGTGCTTCGTACTCATTTTGTATCTCATTTGAGAATGACTGAACTACACCTCTTAGTGCAAATCTATTTACATCACGAATAACATCTTGCTCTACAAAACTACCAATTGGATATACAACATCATTGATATTAACCTCTTTTAAAAGTGGTTGTTTTGATAGATAATGCGATATTCTCAAAACCTCTTCACGGTCAATCATTAATAATTGGTCATGATGCTCATTGTCTAGAACTGCTTTTTCAGCCTCATATCCTTGGATTGCACGACTATCTTTTTCGTAGCCTTTTTTAGTAAATACTTTAACATCTACAACTACGCCTTCCATTGAAGCAGGGCAATATAGTGATTTATTAACAACATGCCCAGCCTTTTCACCAAATATTGCTCTTAGTAGTCTCTCTTCTGGTGTAGGTTTAATTTCGCCTTTAGGGCTAACCTTACCAACCAAAATCATACCAGCCTTAACACTTGTTCCGATTTTTACGATACCACTTTCATCAAGATGACTAAGCTCATCTTCTCTAATGTTTGGGATATCTCTAGTAATCTCTTCTGTTCCGTGTTTAAGCTCTCTAGCTTCTACTTCTTTTTCATAAATATGAACAGATGTGAATGTGTCTTCTCTAATTATTTTTTCAGAGATAACAACCGCATCTTCGTAGTTATATCCATTCCAAGGCATAAATGCAACTAATATATTTTTACCAATTGCAAGTTCACCTTTGTCCATATTGGCACCATCAGCTATAACTTGTTTTGCCTCAATTTTATCACCAATTTTAACGATTGGTGATTGCGTAAATGTCGTATTTTGATTCGTACGCATATTTTTCTCAAGTGGATAGTGGTCGATAAACACATCGCCATCATCTTCGCCCATAATATATATGTTTTTAGAATCAACTTTTTCTACTACTCCACCTCTATTGGCTTTTGTAGCTTCCCACGCATCTCTACTTATAATGGCTTCCATACCAGTACCAACAATTGGTGCTTCACTTTTTAGAAGTGGCACGGCTTGTCTTTGCATATTTGATCCCATCAAGGCTCTATTCGCATCATCGTGTTCCAAAAATGGAATAAGTGCTGCAGCAGAACCAGATACCATTAGTGGAGATATATCTATAAGGTCAACTCTAGTAGCATCATTAAGCTCAATATTACCGTTAAGTCTAGTTTCTATCAGATCTTCACTTATAAAGCCATTTTCATCAACAATAGTTGACGCAGGAGCTATACATTTGTCCTCTTCTTGAGTTGCTGTAATATATACAATCTCGTTCGTTACTTGACGGTTTTTTACTATCTTGTAAGGTGCTTCAATAAATCCAAGTTCATTTACCTTTGAATAAGTTGCTAGGGTATTAATTAGACCAATATTTTGTCCCTCTGGAGTCTCTATTGGACATATTCTACCATAGTGAGTTGGATGTACATCACGAACCTCAAAACCAGCTCTCTCTTTTACAAGTCCTCCCTCTCCAAGTGCAGAAAGTCTTCTTTTGTGCGTTACTTCAGATAGTGGATTTGTTTGATCCATAAATTGTGATAATTGACCGCTTGAGAAAAACTCTAGAACAGTATTTGTTATCATTTTTGAATTAACCAAATCATGAGGCATAAGCTCTTCAAGAGAACCAGATATTGTAATCATTTTATCTCTAATTGCTTTTTGCATTTTGATTAGACCATTATGTAACTCATTACCTAAAAGTTCTCCGATTGCTCTAATTCTTCTATTTCCAAGGTGATCTCTATCATCAATATGACCTTGACCATTTTTGACTTTTATAAGATATTTAACAGTATTTATCAAATCTTCGCTAGTTAGAACTGTCACATATTCAGGAATATCAAGTCCTAGCTTGTGATTCATTTTCATTCTACCAACTCTAGTTAAATCATATCTCTCTGGGTCAAAGAATAGTTGGTTTAAGAATGTTTTTGCAGCCTCTGGTGTTACAGGCTCACCTGGTCTCATGACTTTATATATTCTAATTGCTGAAAGTACATTTTCATCTTCTAACTGTTCAGTTTGTTTAAGCAGTCTTAGGCTTTCATTATCAGCCACAAAAGCACCAATAATCGAATTATCACATCCATCAGCAAGGTCATTGGCTATCTCAATCTCACTAATACCGCTATCAAGTATTTTCTTAAGCTTAGCTTCATCAAGCGCAGTAACAGCGTCGTATAGAACCTCGCCACTTTCACTATCTACAATAGCTTTTGATAGATATCTCTCAAGTAAAACTTCAAGTGGATACTCTATCCACTCTAGTCCTTCTTCTTGCAAAGTTTGTGCTTTTTTCTTTGTTAATCTTTTACCAGCTGCTACAATCACATTACCATCTATATCGATTACATCATAATCAGCACGACCTAGATAATCATCAGCAACATATTTAATCAAGAAACGATTATCTTTCATAAGAACTGTTTTAGTAGGATAGAAGAATTTCAATATATCTTCTTTTGAATATCCCAATGCTCTAAATAAAATTGTAACTGGTACTTTTCTTCTTTTATTTATTCTTGCATAAAGTATATCTTTTGCATCATACTCAAAGTATAACCATGAACCACGATCTGGGATTATTTGAGATGAATATAGAAGTTTGTTTACTACAGTTGTAGCTTCTGCTTCTTTAAAGATAACACCAGGACTTCTATGAAGTTGATTAACTATAACTCTCTCAACACCATTTACAATAAATGATGTTCGATTAGTCATAAGTGGAATATCACGAACAAATACTGCTTGCTCTTTTATCTCTTTAGGGTCTAGCTTTTCACCTGTTTTTTCATCTTTATTCCAAATCGTAAGTGCTATATTCATCTTGAGTGATACAGAGTAGGTCAAACCTCTCTCCATGCACTCTCTGATTGTATATTTAGGCTTTACGATTTCAGAATTTTTATAAGAAAGTGTAAGTCTATTTTGATGATCATGAATTGGAAAAGATGCACGAAACACTCTCTCTATTGTACTATGCTTTCTATCTTTTTCGTTTATCATCAAGAAGTTATCATAGCTATCTTGTTGAAGTTGTAATAAGTTTGGTATCTCAATTTCGCGTGGGGTTTTAGAAAAATCGACTCTTAGTCTGTTTCCTGAATATAATGAGTTTAACATGGATAACCTTGTTTAATTTGTATTTTTTGATTTTATGATTGCACTACCTTGAACATACAGATAAACAATTGATTGGTGTGAAATAATTTATCTGTAGATTCCCGCTTGTAAGAATTAAAATCTGGCAAATACCAGATTTTAATTGACGAATTATTTAAGTTCGCAAGAAGCTCCAGCTTCTTCAAGTTTTTTCTTGATTTCTTCAGCTTCAGCTTTAGTTGCACCTTCTTTAAGTACAGTTGGAGCGTTTTCAACAGCATCTTTAGCCTCTTTAAGACCAAGACCAGTTACTTCTCTAACTACTTTAATAGCATTGATTTTTTTCTCGCCACCACTAGTAAGAACAACATCAAAGTCAGTTTTCTCTTCTACAGCTTCAGCTGCAGCAGCGCCACCACCAGCTACTACTGTAGCTTGTGCTGATACGCCAAATTTCTCTTCAAACTCTTTTACAAGTTCACTCAACTCAAGCACAGACATGTTTGAGATAAATTCTATTACATCTTCTTTTGTAACTGCCATTTTAAATCCTTTTTAATTTCTTATTTTTAATATTGATTGTGGGCAAAGCCCAAAATCATTTTATTATGCTGCTTCTTCTGTTTTTTTCGTAGCCAAAGCTTGAAGACCGATTGCGATACTTCTTGCAGGACCATTCCAAACATTAAGCAACATACCCAAAAGTTCTTCTCTGCCAGGAAGTTTAGCCATTGCAGTAATTGTAGCTGCATCTGACGCTTTACCTTCAAGTAGACCAGATTTCACTTTGAACTTTTCTTTATTAGCTGAAGCTGCTTGATCTGCAATTTTACAAGTTGCAATTTGATCTTCACCCCAGATAACTAAGTTTGTTTCAACTAGCTCAAGTGTCTCAAGACCAGCTTCTTTGATAGCTATCAAAGCTAAAGTATTTTTAACTACTTTAACTTTTGCATCACTAGCACGAGCAGCTATTCTGATTTGTTCAAGATCAAAAACAGTCATACCTTTATAGTCACAAACTACAATTGCATTAGCATTTTTAAACTCATCTGTCATCTCAGAAACAAGTTGTTGTTTATCAATTTTAGTCATTTATTCTCCTTTCGACCTCATATAGGGTAACCTTACGGTTTATTCAAGCGAACCTGAAATATTAAGCTTTTAAAGCCCCTATACTCTTAGACCAAGATAATATTTTTAAATCTTATTTCATATCCATTAATTCAAGTGGACTAAGTTTAACTGATGGACTCATTGTTAAGCTTATTGCTGCATTTTTGATATATCTACCTTTTGCTGCTGCTGGTTTAGCTTTATTGATAGTCTCAACAAAAGCTATAAAGTTTTCTTTGATTTTATCTTTATCAAAACTTACTTTACCAATACCTGCATGGATATTACCTTTTTTATCAACTCTAAAGTTAACTTGACCATTTTTTGCATTACTAACTGCTTGAGTAACATCCATGGTTACTGTACCAGTTTTAGGGTTAGGCATAAGACCTTTTGGTCCAAGTATTCTAGCTACTTTACCAAGTACACCCATCATATCTGGAGTAGAAATAACCATATCAAAATTAATCTCTCCAGCTTGAATTTTTTCTATAAGATCATCGCTACCAACTAAATCAGCACCAGCTGCTCTAGCTTCATCAGCTTTTAAATCTTTTGCAAAAACTGCAACTCTTACAGTTTTACCAGTACCATTTGGAAGCACAACTGAACCTCTAATCATTTGATCAGCATGTCTTGGGTCAACATTTAGGTTTAATGCTACTTCAACAGTCTCATCAAATTTAGCTGATTTCAGCTCACTTAGCATATCCATAGCTTCTGTTACAGTATATACTTTTGTCTTATCAATTTTTGCAGTTAATTCTGCAGTTCTTTTTGTTTGTTTTTTTGGCATAATTTTCTCCGCTTTATTTGCTCCCACTATATTTTAAATCTTAGTGGTAAAAAGATTAATCTACGATTTCAACACCCATACTTCTACATGAACCAGCAATGATTTTTTCAGCCATTGCTCTATCATCAGTATTAAGATCAGATATCTTTTGGTCAACTATCTCAGCTAGTTTAGCTTTTGATATAGTTGCTACTTTATTCAAAATAGGATTATCAGTACCTTTTTTGATGTTAGCAGCTTTGAATATCAAATCAGTAGCAGGTGGTTGTTTAGTTTCAAATGTGAAACTTTTATCAGCATATACTGTTACTTGTACTGGTATTCTAAATCCAGCTTTATCTTTTGTTTTTTCATTGAATGCTTTACAGAATTCCATGATATTAACACCTCTTTGTCCGCATGCTGGTCCAACTGGTGGTGATGGGTTTGCAGCACCTGCAGCTATAATAAGTTTAAACTTACTTGCTATTTTCTTTGCCATTTTATTCCTTTTATTTATTTAAAGCTTATTGCTATATAATCTTTTCAACTTGAGTGTGTAAAATCTCAACTGGTGTATTTCTACCAAAGATAGATACATTCAATCTCAATTTACCATGATCCATGTCGTACTCTTCAACCATGCCTGTAAAGTTTGCAAATGAACCTTCGACGATTCTCACCATCTCACCTGTTTCAAAATCAACTTTAGGTCTTGGCGCTGAGCGTTTCTCTAGTTTACTAAGTATCACATTGATATCAGCTTCACTAAGAGCGGTTGGTGTCTTTTGTTCACCGATAAATCTAGATACTTTTGGTAAGCTCTGAATTTTGTGCCATAGATCAGTATCCAGATCTATATGTGCAAAAGCGTATCCAGGATACAAAGATCGCTCTGTTATCTTTTTTGCACCGTTTTTAATCTCAATTATCTCTTCGGTTGGGACGACTATTCTTTCGACCTTATCTTGTAGAGCGTAATCTATTGTTATTTGTTCTATTCCTCGCTTAACTGCTTGTTCGCTACCAGCATAAGTTTGAATTGCGTACCATTGATGTGCCATTTGTTGTTCCTATAAAACTGATGAGATAATAAGTGACATGATGAAATCGACCAATGCTAAAAAAAGTGCAATGGCAACAACAACTATAATAACAGCAATAAATGCTTGTCTAACTTGCATTTTTGTAGGGAATATTACTTTATGTAACTCTTCTCTTGCGTGAGAAATAAATGTTGTTATTTTATTCATATTTCTAAATTACCTTTTAATATGGCAGGCCAAGAGGGACTCGAACCCCCGGCACCTGGTTTTGGAGACCAGTGCTCTACCAACTGAGCTATTGGCCTACATTTGTTAATTCTAAATTTTAAGCAAAGCTAAAAATTAGGTCTTCAGCAGACAGCTCAAAGCAACTGGTTGCTCTTAGAGTTTGTCTGATAAATCTAAGGATAAAGCTTACAGCTTCATCTCTTTGTGAACAGTGTGCTCTTTGCACCATTTGCAATATTTTTTCATTGCAAGTTTTTCTGTTGTGTTTTTCTTATTTTTTGTTGTGTGATAATTGCGTCTAGTGCATTTTTCACAGCCCAAGTGTACTGTTTCTCTCATAAATATCTCCGTTTGATTTGGTGTAGTCTAAAAGCAAAAATAGCTTTTAGCAAAATACAACTTACGCTGTAATTTTTGTAACGATACCAGCACCAACAGTTCTACCACCCTCACGGATAGCGAATTTAGTACCATCTTCTAGTGCGATTGGAGCAATTAGTTCGATGTTAACTTTAACATTATCACCAGGCATAACCATCTCAGTACCTTCTAGAAGCTGGATTGAACCAGTTACGTCTGTTGTTCTAACATAGAATTGTGGTCTATAGTTGTTAAAGAATGGAGTATGTCTACCACCCTCGTCTTTACCAAGAACATAAATCTCTGCTTCAAATTTAGTATGAGGAGTGATAGTTTTTGGTTTACAAAGAACCATACCTCTTTGTACTGAATCTTTATCGATACCACGGATAAGAACACCACAGTTATCACCAGCTTCACCACAATCCATCTCTTTACGGAACATCTCAACACCAGTTACAGTAGTTGTTTGAAGATCTTTAAGTCCAACGATTTCGATTTGATCACCGATACAAACTTTTCCTCTTTCGATTTTACCAGTAACAACTGTACCACGACCTTGGATAGAGAAGATATCTTCCACAGGCATCAAGAAATCTTTATCAGTTTCTCTGATTGGCTCAGGGATATATGCATCTACAGCGTCCATAAGAGCCATTATTTTTTCAGACCATTCGCCAAGAGCTCCAGCTTTTGCTTCTTCAAGTGCTTGATATGCAGAACCAGCAACGATTGGAGTATCATCACCTGGGAAATCGTAGTTGCTCAAAAGCTCTCTAACTTCCATTTCAACTAGCTCAAGCATATCATCTTTATCTTCAGCATCAAGTTGATCTTCTTTGTTCAAGAATACAACTATGTATGGAACACCAACTTGTTTAGAAAGCAAGATATGCTCTCTAGTTTGTGCCATAGGACCATCAGTTGCAGCGATAACTAGAATAGCACCATCCATTTGAGCAGCACCAGTAATCATGTTTTTAACATAGTCGGCGTGACCTGGGCAGTCTACGTGAGCGTAGTGTCTAGTTTCAGTTTCATACTCAACATGAGAAGTAGAAATCGTAATCCCTCTTTCTCTCTCTTCTGGAGCATTATCGATTGCATCATAATCCATAAACGCTGAGTTATTTTTAGTAGCCAAAACTGCTGTAATAGCTGCTGTTAATGTAGTTTTACCGTGGTCAACGTGACCAATTGTACCGATGTTAACATGCGGTTTGTTTCTTTCAAATTTAGCTTTTGCCATATTGTTCTCCTAGTTGTTATTAAATTTCGTCTGATATTATACCAGAATTTACTTAGACCCCATACATATGATATGGACAAAACTATTACCAATTAGTAACACTTTTGTCCATATAATGCGTGGAGCCCAGAAGCGGAATTGAACCGCCGACCTCTTCCTTACCAAGGAAGTGCTCTGCCTCTGAGCTATCTGGGCATCTTTAACGATGTGACCATTGTGATTGCTGTAGATTTGCAATAGCAATTTTTATTAGTTTTGATAATTTAAAAATGATTTCTTGAAGCTTTTTCGTATGTGAAAAGATAAATAAGTAATTCACACAGCTTCCAGTTTGGAGCGGGCGAAGGGATTCGAACCCTCGACAGCCTGCTTGGAAGGCAGGAACTCTAGCCACTGAGCTACGCCCGCATCACTTATTTTTAAATTAACAACACTTTATGGTGGTGAGTGGGGGATTCGAACCTCCGAAGACATAGTCAGCAGATTTACAGTCTGCCCTCGTTAGCCACTTGAGTAACTCACCTTGTGATTGTATTAATATTACTGGTCAAACACTGATAATTTTTTATGGAGCTGGTGATGGGACTCGAACCCGCGACCTGCTGATTACAAATCAGCTGCTCTAGCCAACTGAGCTACACCAGCTTCCAATACCGCATTTATTACTAAATTTGGAATGACATTATAGTCAAAAAGATTTTAGATGTCAAGGATATTGGTAAAAAGTTTTTAAAATAGATATTTTTAGAATATATTGTCTGTATTTATTGATTGCTCGAAGCAATATCCTCTGATGAGTGGTGGGATTCGCAGTAATCTATATCTTTCTTTGGTCTCTTTTGGGATAGTTGTTTTTATATATGGTGAGATATATACTAGATTTTCGTGAATACAGACAGCCCATTTACCACCAATGACTATGTTATCATTTTGAGATATTTCAACTCTTTGGGCATTGCTAAGTAGATAGCCTAGCTCTTTTAGGCTAACATCTACTGCTTTGGCTTTTAGCCTAATATCATAAAGCTTTATGATCCTAAGCTCTTTGTGTGAATAGACTACCTCAAATTGGCTTTGTAAAATCTCTATATCATCTCGCAGATAATCAAAACTCTTTTTGATGCCACTACCGTATCTATCCATTAGTTTATCTGTGAAATTAGCCCTAAAGTAGTTTCGCTCATAGACCTCATCGTGGTTTGAGCTATCTATGAAATATTTATGCTTGTTTGTATCTAAATATTCTCTAAGTTCTTCTTTTGAATATTCCAAAAGTGGTCTGATAATCTTGTATGTGGGCTTAGTTGTAATATCGGACAATCCTACAAGTTCGCTCACTCCAGCACCCTTGGTTAACCTCATCAAAAACCACTCAAGCTGATCATTTAGCTGATGTGCTGTTAGCAGGGTATCATATTTATGCTCGGTTATTAACTCTTCAAAAAAGTCGTATCTAAATGCTCTAGCGTTTGCTTCAAAGTTTTGAGTAAACTGAGGGGCTTTGGCGTGATGACATCTTAGATTGTGTTTTGTGGCTAGTTCTTTTGCGTGAGCTACCTCATCTCTGCTTTGTTCTCTAAGCCCATAATCCACTATTGCTATGTCAAACATGATACCTGAATCAATTAGGACATGGAATAGAGCAGACGAATCCACTCCTGCTGAGAACGCCAGTAGTATTTTTTTGTCACTCAAAAATGCTTTATATCGTGACAACATCGATTTATCTTTTGGAGATGAGTGTAGCTAGGAGTTGATTGCCTACTAGCTCTGTGATTTGTGCCTCGTAGATAGTACCAAAAACAATATCCAAATCACTGGTGTCATTGATTAGTACCTCGCCATCTATATCCACTTCCCAGCCAAGAGGTCTGGCACTTAGTAGATATTCATGTTCACTACTCTCGCCATCTATGACTAGCTCAATAGTTTGTCCGACTGACTTTGAGAGTGAATTGGTTGTCACACTATGGGCAATATCACCTAAAATTTTTGCTCTTTCTTCGATAACTTCATCATCTATTTGCTCCATTTCGTAAGCTGTGGTTGATTCTTCGTTTGAATATGCAAAAACATTAAATCTATCAAAAATATCAGAATTAGCATATTCACAAAGTGCGTCAAAATCTGCACTGCTCTCCTGCGGGTGACCGACTATAAAAGTTGTACGGATAAATGCGTCAGGTTTGCTTCTCATGTGTGTAAGCAACGCCTTTGTCTTCTGCTCGCCAAATCCCCTTTTCATAATCTTAAACATATGCTCACTACTATGCTGGATGGGCATATCGTAATATGTGGCAAAAAGCTTTGATGTAGCAATAGCATCAATCAGCTCAAAACTCGTAGTGCTTGGATATAAATAGAGTATTTTTGCACTCTTTACACCATCTATTTCTTCTACACCGTGAATAATATCTATAAGACCATCTTTTAACCCTATATCCCTACCATAGCTAGAACTGTCTTGGGATACGAATGTGAAATCCCAAAAACCTTTTGCTACTAGATTTGTGACCTCTTTGATGATTGATTCTAGTGTGCGTGAATGGAGTTTGCCTTTGAATTGTGGTATCGCACAAAATGAACAAGCTTGGTTACACCCCTCTGCTATTTTGATATATGCGTGATAGTTTGAACCTGTGATAACCCTCTCATTATTCTCATCTGCTAGAAATACCTCTGGCGTATATATACCTTTTTTGGCATTTATCATCTCGTCTATCTTGTCATAATCCCCAACACCTGTAAATATATCTATCTCTGGTAGTTCTGCTTTTAGCTCTTCTTGGTATCTCTCGCTTAGACATCCGCTCATCACCAAAAGCGAATCTGATTTTCGCTCATCATGCAGAGTCAAAATAGTGTTGATGGACTCTTGTTTGGCAGCTTCTATAAATCCACAAGTATTGACTATAATCACATCAGCTGTTGTGCTATCATCGCTCATAACATAATCTTTGAGGCGACCTAGCATTACCTCGCTATCTACTAGATTTTTGGTGCATCCTAGGCTTACCATATGGAGTGTTTTTTGACTCATTGTATTTCTCTTTTTATTGGCATTATATCATAAAGG
>DZCE01000106.1:0-1637 GCA_022736375.1 Arcobacter nitrofigilis
TCTCAGTCATTGCAATCATTTAAAACAAACCCCCCTGCACCGGCATCACCAACTTTTTTTTCAATTCATCCAACACCTTCTCAAGTGAAACAAAATGATACTCTTCTACCAAGATTTTTTTATATTTCACAAAATCCAACTGCAATACAAAAGAATCTAAATCTGACTGTTGAACCTCATCTATCTGTTTCAACTCAATCAATCCTCTGCTCTTGTATGCTTCTTCTTTTCCATCGATTAATTTTTGTCTCACATCACCAGCAATTTCGTCAATATGGAAATATATATTATCAATAGTCTGATATATTTGAATAAGGTCAGATGCTTTCTTTGGTCAAATTCAAGTAACTCATTTGATATTATCAGCACTATCACCTACCAACGCAAGATAATCCAAAATATATTTCGGCTCAAATCCATATTCCTTGACAAATAATGGTACCGTAGTCGTAACTGATTTCATCGTATCCACACACAACACATTATCAGCAAGTAACTGCTTCAAATCTTTATCTCAAGAATAAATATCTATCTGTAAATTTTTATATTCACTATATTTTTTTGCAAGTGTATAAATAATATCATCAGCTTCATATGTAGGAACTATCAGACTAGGAATTCAAAGTTGATCGACAATATCTTTGGTTCGAGGAATCTGATGTTTAAAATCATCATCCATCTTTTTACGGTTCGCCTTATATTCGGGATATTCTTCATGTCTCAATGTTTTTACGGGAGAGTCCCAAGTAATCACTAAGTAATCTGGTTTCTCGTGAAATATCTTCATCAACATACGAAAAAATCCATAGACCACATTCACATTGTGTCATTCTTTGTCAGTCATAGGAGGAAACGCATAATACGCTCTATAGAGGAAGCTCGATCCGTCTATCAAAAAAAACTTCAAAATAAATAATTAATAATTTAAAATTATACTTGAATACAAAAAAAGAATTACTAGACTTTATAAATAATTTTGAAGCTGTTTCAATATAATCTCAGTACTATACAAACTCATTGCGAATCACACACAAAGAATTTTCCTGCTGCAAAATCCGCTCTGATTGTCTAGTGTGGAAAAATGAAATGGCGGATCATTTTTCCTAGATCTTTTTGCTTACTTTTTGGAGCAATGCCAAAAAGTAAGTTTAGTGAAGCGTTTAATTATATAATAAAACCATATGTCTATACACAAAGTTTCCACCCAACAACAGATGTTAGAATTCTGAATTGCTCTCGCCAAAAAGCATAAGATTTTGTTGCTACAAGGAGAATTAGGAGCTGGGAAAACATTGTTGACCAAAGGATTTGCACAATGATTATGACTGAATGAACATCACGTTCAAAGCCCTACCTATGCCTACCTCAACGTCTACGAAAACAAACTCCTTCACATCGATATGTATAGAATCCAAGAATATACTGAACTCGTAGAAAAATGAATCATCGATCAGATCAATGAATACGAGTATATTGTAATAGAGCGACCAAAATTCATAGACAAATTACCAATCAAAAAGAATGTCATAATTACCATAGAAAAAATTTCTGAAAGTGAGAGAAGTGTTGAAGTGAAATAGTGACTATAAACAAATCGATCTTCATCTCCCTTTACCCACCTTCATAGACATATCAAG
>DZCE01000106.1:1737-4253 GCA_022736375.1 Arcobacter nitrofigilis
CTCCCCTCGATCTTCATCTCCTACCCACCTTCGTAGACATTCCCCTCCTTGATAAAGGAGGGTTAGGGAGGATTTGTTAAAAAAAATAAAAAAAATGTCATTACGAACATAGTGAAGCAATCTTAGTTTTATACAAGATTACTTCGTTCCTCGCAATGACTTATAATTTACTCTAACACAATATTATACTCCCCCAATGTTTTTTGAAATTGACCAATATGATAATTAGAAAGATTTTGTTTACATTCATTATCATTATCTCTCAATAATTTTAAGATAACAAGAAATTTGTCAAATTTTTGAGTAATATCTTGGATATTAGCTTTATTTATCTTGTAATCTTTTTTAATCTGATCCAATACAAACAATGTAAAAGCATTCACCAATACCTTTATTTGTGATTTTTTGAACTCTGGCATATGAAGCAAAAATGTAGTACGTCTAATTTCTAGCTCTATATCTGTATATCTAAGAGAATCTTTACACATATTAAATTTATTAAGTTCTGATTTCAGCACAATAGCCAAAGTAGCAACATTACCAGTCAATACAGCATCACTAATAATAGGTACTATATACACATGAGAAACAATCTGTCCAAGAGTAGTCCACATAAAATCACCAGTTATAGCTCTCATATTACCAACTTGATCAGTAACATCTAGAGTATAATTATACAATTGATCTCTTTGAATACCACCAAAATCAAGCTGATGTGCAGTAAGATAGCTAGCGTTAGTTCAAGTCAAAAATGTAGTTCCTGCCATCCAATAATTAAAGGTAGCTTTTATTGGTTTTGAAGAAGTAAAATTAAGATACACACCATGAGTAGATTCCGTAAATACAAATCCCGTAATTTGAGGTACAATATTATCAAATACAAGCGCTGAAGTATATACAAGCGATCATGTATTACCAGCCTGATCAGCAAAAAGAATCTTTGCAGCCAAAGGTCATTGAGAATACAAAGAGGAAAGAGTTCGGGTATGTGTATACATCAATCATGAAACAGTTGAATTCATAGGCGCATTACCAGATCACAAAGTCACTTGCAATCAACTCAATACTTCACTCGCAACAAATGATAAAGTAACTACCCCACTCAAAGTAACATATCATGAAGTTGATCAGCTAGAAGCCAAAGTCATTCAACTCAATGTAGGATATTGATTATCTATAGTAAATGGTGAAGTTTCATAGAAAGAAGTCAAAGTCGGAGTAAGCAATCTAAACTTATATCCAGAAGCAAAATATGAATATATTCAGGTATATTGTCATGTATACAGATAATAATTATTGCCACTCATATTCGTTCCGACAATATGATACAACCCTGATTGTTGGAAACTATACAATCTTCTAGAATCAAAAGCATATGATGTAGCTCATGAAGCAAGTATCGAAAGATCAATCCATTGTTGATTATGATCTCGTAATTGAAGCGACAATCATGAAAGACAATCTCCCCCACTATAATTCCATTGAATATCAAAAATATTTCTGACTACTGATCACGAAATTGGCTTCGTCCAAATAATATCTTCAGATTCACATACACCATTTCACAACACAACAGTTCAGGTTTGGTTAGTTCACGATCATTGTATTTCACAAACAACAGTTCCTCCCGTCCAATATCCTCATGTCATATAACATCAGGTAGTATAAGCAGAAATAAGAGTTTGTCCTGTAATCACACATCATGTCTGAGATACATCCACTCGAATTTGATCAACAACCTCACCTGATTCATTCGTCGTTCCCCCAGTGAAATACCCAGGAATAGTATCACAAATATAATATCATCATGTCAATTCTTCAGACATATCAACACATCAAGTTTGATACTCCCCTGTATAATATTGTCCTGTAAAAGTACAAGTATCAGAGATTTGTGCATGAGTCACTGTATAAGGGATACTTCCTATACTCATCATCAACAAAAAAAGTTTAAACAAAGCAAATCATCCAAATATTCAAAAAATATAATGCTGATGATGATCCACGATATGACCTTTCAGATGACGATGTGTATGTGCAACAATATTTTTCATACGAAACAAAAAATCAAATAAACAAATACTATATTTCAAGTATAATCAAAACAAGCTATTTTGTCAAAAAATAAGGGGTATATTTTTAACTTCAAAAAACATCTTCCCCCCCGCTCTGAAAGAGAATGGTTAGGGATAAAGAAACACACTAGAAATAAAAAAAAAGACAAAAACAAAAAAAACCCCTCCGTAAAAAACGGAAGGGCATGATAAGAAAAAAGAATTATTGAAGTACTAATGTACGGTTTGTTGACCCCAAACCATTACTAATCCTTGCGCGATAAACACCAGCAGGATATCCAGATAAATCAATAATTTCTGTATTACTAAACGAAGCAACCAATTGTCCTGAGACATTAAATACCTCAATCGAAGCAACTGGTTTTGCGAGATTAAATATACCATCTGAAGGATTCGGATAAAAACCCGAAGTACCCAAATCAATAGTAGGAATATCAGTAA
>DZCE01000107.1 GCA_022736375.1 Arcobacter nitrofigilis
TGGTAGAGCGCTACCCTTACAAGGTAGATGTCGCAAGTTCGAGTCTTGCAGGGATCACCATAAATAAAGATTATTAAATCAGTTTTCTCAAAAGCAAATTGCTTACAAATGCGGTGGTAGATCAGTTGGTTAGATTACCTGCCTGTCACGCAGGGGGTCGCGAGTTCGAGCCTCGTCCACCGCGCCACACTATAAAACTTACACTATGTTCATCATATTAATTACTCATATTATAAGCCAAAAAGATATATAATTATGTCATAAGGATAAATAATGGCAAAAAAAGTATCAAAAAACCTAAAGAAAAAACTTACACAAGAAGAACTTGAAGAGTTGGCACTTCACGATTCCATAAAACATATAGTCATTCAAACTAATACAGATGAGAGTTTAGTCAATTTATCCCAAGTCACTCATTTTGCTCAGTCACTTGCGGTAGCTACAGATGCTACAAATGGAGCATTGGTAACAGCATCTAGCTTTAGTGCTACAACCTTGGTAATTGGGGGAGTTGTAATAGCTGGAGGCATAGCCGCAGCATCTGGTGGCGGAGGTAGCTCCAAAACTACAGTACAAGCACCAACTACAACACCACAAACAACTTCAAATCCCACAACAACAGATAGCCAAACAAGCACACAAAGTACTTCAAGCACAGTGAGTGCCATAACCACTACTGATGTTCCATCATCCACAAATGACATTATTAATACTCTGCTTTATGGCATAAAATATGGAGGCACTCAGGGTACGGGCGTAACACTAACATACAGTTTCCCATGGACCACAAACACTACTGCAATATGGAATGATAACTATGGAACTGGGGAAAATACAGCTACAATACATTATGGACTAATAGTTGGAGAAATCGAGGCTGCAAAGCTAGCATTACAATCATGGGGAGATGTTGCAAATGTTAATTTTATTGAAGTATCAGAATCAAATACAACTATCGGAGACATAAGATTTGCATTTTCATCAACGGTAGCCGATGCTGGAGCATGGGGTTGGTCATATTTGCCTAGTAATTCAAATGAAGCTGGAGATGTGTGGATATCAACCTCGCTTGATGCATATAATAGTGATTTTAGCACTACGGGAAATGGATATGCATCTCTAATACATGAGCTTGGTCATGCTTTGGGATTAAAGCATCTTGGCGATGTGGGCGATGGTGATATTGGACCATTTATAGACGCTGAACATGATAATAAACTATACAGTGTTATGTCATACAATACTCCAGAAAATAACTTGTGGTACGATACAACTACAAGCCAATGGTGCTATGTAGTGGGTCAAACACCTATGATATATGATATATTAGCTATTCAATATATATATGGCGTAAATAATTCATATAATAACGGTGACAATATATATACTTTTGATAATATTGCACCATTTAGAGAGACAATATGGGATACTGGAGGTGTGGACACTATCTCTGTGGCAAACTCAAACAGAGGTTCGTTAATAGATCTAAATGAAGGCTCACTATCTAGCATCCAAACTACTAGGTTTTATAGTGAAAATGGAATTAGTAGCACAATAGATGGTTCATATAATCTAGGTATTGCTTATGGTGCAATTATTGAAAATGCAACTGGTGGTAGTGGGGATGATAAACTAATCGGAAATCAATATAATAATACTTTGGTTGGTGGTAGTGGTGCAGATATATTTGTATTTAATAGTATGTTAAATAGCGACAGCAACAAAGATACCATAATTGATTTTAATCATACAAGTGATACTATAAGTTTAGATGATGCGGTATTTACCAAGCTTGCAACTGGGGCATTAGCCAGTGATATCTTCAAAGTAGGTAGTGCTACTGACTCTAATGACTACATCTTATACGATCAAACAACTGGTAATTTATCATATGATAATGATGGTAATGGCAATGGGCTGGCAATCATATTTGCAAATCTTGCCAACAAACCGATAGATGTAGCTTATAATGATTTTATAATCATATAGGCTTCATCCCCCTCAAAACTCACTCAAATTTTAGTCTAATTATGATATATATCTATAAATAAAACCTAAAGAATAAAATAATGCAAATAAAAACGGAACTACTAGCTCCTGCTGGAAATTTAGAAAAACTAAAAATAGCACTAGGATATGGTGCTGACGCTGTATATGGTGGGGTGAGTAGCTTTTCACTTCGTATCAGGAGTGGCAAAGAGTTTGATATGGAGAGTTTTGATGAGGGTATCAAGCATGCTCACGCTCTAGGCAAAAAAGTATATGTGACTATCAATAGTTTTCCATTTAACTCCCAAATAAAGCTTTATGAAAAACATATAGCTCAAATGAGCGAACTAAACCCTGACGCTCTCATAGTGGCAAGTCCAGGGATTGTAAAAATGGCTCATAGTATAGCTCCAAATATCCCAATTCACCTATCTACTCAAGCAAATGTGATGAACGCACTTGATGCACAAGTCTATTATGATATGGGCGTAAAGCGTATTATAGCTGCTAGAGAGATTAGCCTAAAAGACTGTGAGGCTATAAAGTCTATTTTACCTGATTTGGAGCTAGAAGTGTTTGTGCATGGCTCTATGTGTTTTGCATATAGCGGTAGATGTCTAATATCAGCTCTTCAAATGGGACGGGTTCCAAATCGTGGAAGCTGTGCAAATGATTGCAGGTTTCCATATGAGATATTTGCACATAATCCTGAAACAAACACTACTTTTAGACTAGATGAAGAAGAAGGTGTAGGCACATACATCATGAATGCCAAAGATATGAATATGGCATCACATATTGATGAGATTATTTCAAGTGGTGTTATTGATAGCCTAAAGATAGAGGGTCGTACCAAATCTCCATATTACGCTGGAGTAGTTACTAAAGCTTATCGTCATGCTATTGATGATTATTACGCTGGTGACTTTGTAGCGCAAAGATACCAAGATGAACTAAATACAACTCAAAATAGAGGTTTCACGGATGCCTATCTAATCAGTAGACCATTTGAAAGGCATGATACCCAATCGCATGATTTTACTATTCAATATGGCTCGCATCAAGTGGCAGCACTTGTTAGCATGGACGGTAAAACATGGAGATGCAAAGACAAAACATCGATTGGCGATAAAGTAGAAATAGTATTGCCAGTGGGTGCTTGCCTAGAGCTTATAGATAATGAGTATGGCACTATCACACATGAAGATGGAGCATATTGGCTAACTATCAAGAAAATAATCTCCACAGATGGTCGTGAATTTGACTCTATTCATAGTGGAGATACTAGGGATATTTTACTACCAACTACTTTGCCAAGTTACACCATATTACGCAGAGGCATAGATGAAGCTCTCATTAACAAAGGGCTTTGCGAAAGTGGTGGTTGCCCCAGCTAATTAGCTACACAATTCCTACTCAATTTTTGATATAATTGCGAAATAATTACAAAGGATTATACAAATATGGAAAAATTTAAAACTTATTTTTTGATGACAGGATTAACGCTACTGTTTATATGGTTTGGTAGCATGATAGGTGGACGAATGGGCATGATAATAGCATTTTTAATTGCTATTGGTATGAACTTTTATGCATACTATTATAGTGATGAGCAAGTACTTAAGCATTATAACGCCACTCCAATAGAAAGAGGTCACGCAACTGGTCTATTTGATATGGTAGAAAAGCTCACACAAAAAGCTGGGCTTCCTATGCCTGCACTTTATATAATTCCTGATAATACTCCAAATGCTTTTGCAACTGGTAGGGATTATAACCACGCAGCGGTTGCAGTGACAGAGGGCTTATTGGAGTTACTAAATGAAAATGAAGTAGAAGCAGTAATCGCTCATGAGCTTAGCCATATCAAACATTATGATATGCTCATAGGCACGGTTGCAGCCACTATCGCTGGAGCAATTGCTATGCTTGCAAATTTTGGAATGTTTTTTGGCAATAGCAACAATGAGGATAGACCAAATCCAATAGTAATGATGGCGATGATGATTATTATGCCTCTTGCCGCTTCAATTGTACAGATGACGATTAGCCGTAATAGGGAATTTATGGCTGATGAAGGGGCTGCAAATATGACAGGACGCCCTGAATGGCTTCAAAGTGGACTTAGCAAACTTGACCACTACGCCAGAGGTGGTTTGCTTCACGGAGCCGAGGAGCAAAATGCACATATATTTATCATCAATCCATTTTTGGGTATGGGTGGCTCTATGAAACAACTATTTAGCACACACCC
>DZCE01000108.1 GCA_022736375.1 Arcobacter nitrofigilis
CCATCAAGATAATCATCTCCAGCTCCACCTTCAATAAAATCATCTCCAGCCAAACCTTTAATTGTATTGTTTGAGTCATTTCCAGTAATCGTATCATTTCCTGCACTTGCTGTGATATTTTCTATACTTATAAAAGTATCTGTTTTTGAAGTTGGTGTTCCTGCGCTATCACCCTTAACAGTTGCAGTTGCAAAATCTGAAACAATTTTATCAACAGTTATATCATCAACATTTAGGGTTGTATAATCAACTGTATCGCCACCTTCGTTATCAGTTGTCCCACCGTCCAAAGTTGAACTAGCTGTATATTTTGTTTTGAATATATCCGCATGAGATGAACCCAAAACATTTTCTATACTCGAAAGTGTGTCATTCCCCTCTCCTCCGCCAATTGCTTGAGATGCTCCATCAATAGCCAAATCAACCGTAATTCCAGCCGTAGCACTCCTATAATCAACCGTATCAGTATCCGCTCCACCAGAGATAATATCATCATCAGCTCCACCTTGAAGTGTATCATCACCTTTTCCGCCATAAAGCTCATCGTTTCCAGCTCCACCTTTGAGGGTGTCATCATTTGTTCCATCGGTTACTGAAGACAAATTATCTGCTACATCATCCCCGTAGAGTTTATCAATTCCAGCTCCACCGTCAAGTTGGTCTTTGCCTTCCATACCAACCAAAATATTTGACAATGTTGTACCAACAACAATATCAGCACCTTTTGTAGCAATTACATTTTCAATATCTTTAATAGTATCATTATTCGCTTCTGCGCCAGCAATACTTACTGTAACACCAGCTCCAGTTTCACCCAAAGTTAATGTAATAAAATTTGTATTTGCCAAAATACTATAATCAACAGTATCATTTCCAGTATCACCTTTAATATCGTCCAGTCCGTCATTATGTGCTGTTGCTATGAAAGTGTCATTTCCTGATCCTCCAACTAAAATATCTACTCCGCCTTTTCCTTCAAAGATATCATCTCCTGCTTCACCTTTGATATAGTTTCCAGTACTATCGCCTATGAAACTATCATTATATTTTGTCCCTGTTAAAGTAGAAATACCATATAGTTTATCTATAGCATCTGTGTAAATTCTATCATTTGAAATGCTATATGATTTATAAGCTTGTGCATACTGATTCCCTGCCGTATCAGTAGTTAAAGCACTTAAATCAATAAATACTTTTCCTACATCACCTGTATCATCATTATAATAATCAACTTTTCCAAACTCATTTGTATCTACAACACTATCACCATCTATATCTGTGATATGAGCTCCGCTTCCATTGATAATTCCTGAATAATAGGTGTCGTTTCCTTTTGTTCCATAGAATTTATCATATCCATCACCACCAATAAAAGTATCATCTGTAGAACCAGAACCTGTAAGTAAATCATCTTTTGTTGAGCCAATCACTATTTCAATGCCATGCAAATCATCTTTGTTTCCAAATCCATCATTAGAAGTTTCAAAACCATCATTATCACGGTCTCGTAAATCTACAGTAACTGCCGAAGTCGCTCCACTATAATCAACCGTATCAGTATTATTTCCACCATAAAGGCTATCGTTTCCTTCATTTCCTACAAGGGTATCATTTCCATCGCTACCATTTAAAATATTTGCTCCGCTATTCCCCTCGATAGTATCATTTACACTACTTCCTATAATATTTTCAATATTTTTAATTTTATCATCAGCATACTCGGCAACTGTTACTGCTGAATATGTATCTACAATTACCGATAAATCAACATTGATAGCTTTTGCAATAGCACTATAATCAACCGTATCACTTCCAGTTCCAGTTCCTACCCCACCATCGCCATCGATAGTATCAATTCCATCATCTCCATCTTCAAGTGTTTTGTCACCATTTGCATCAAGTCCAGCTTTGAAAATATCGTTTCCTTCCCCTCCAAGCAAAATATCTGCTCCATTCGCTCCTATGATAATATCACTACCGTAGTTTCCTTGCAAAGTATTGACATCATCATCTCCACCAATATAATCAGCTTGACTTGTTCCTAAAATATTTTCAATATTTTTTAAATAATCAGCAGTAGCTCCACCAACTAAAGCAGTTGAATACCCAGCAAGTCCTGTACCAATTGATTTTAAATTGATATCTAACCCCAAAGTTTCACTACTATAATCAACACTATCTCCACCAGCAGTTTCATCACCCTCTCCACCATCAATAGTATCAATTCCAGCTCCACCACTTAAAGTATCGCTACCAAGTCCACCAAATAATTGGTCAGTTTCTGTTCCACCCTCTAAGATATCATCTCCATCATTTCCATAAAGAATATCAGCTCCAGCTTCCCCTTTGAGGGTATCTTTTCCAGTTCCAGCTTCACTGTCACTTGTGGTTGTTCCACCATAAAGGATATCAGCATCATCACCACCTCTTATATAGTCATCATCAGCTCCACCATACAGTGTATCTTCTCCTGTATCACCTCTTAATATATCAGCACCAGCATCTCCTGAGATTATATCGTTTGCAGCTCCACCATAAATCTCATCGATTCCACCATTTCCTTTAAGAACATTCGCTACTCCATCTCCAATAATAAAGTCAGCACCAGCTCCACCAGTTACATTTTCAATATTGACTATTGTATCATCTATTGAAGTATCATCAGTATCTCTTGTTCCACCATTATTGAAGTTTTCATCACCATCTTCATCTATCATTACTGTTACAATAGATTCTGTATCAAGAGTTACTTTAATACCATTTGCAGTAATGATATTACTATAATCAACGGTATCTTTGCTCCCCTCTCCATCAAGAACATCTTCTCCATCATTTAAAGACATCATAAAAGTATCGTTACCAGATCCACCTTTTAAAATATCATTTTCACCAAGTCCATCGATGATATCAGCTTCTGCTCCACCATTGATAACATTTACTCCCATAGTTCCAACCAAAGTATCAGCTCCAGCTGAACCAGTAATATTTACAAAATTAAAGATACTATCAGCTCCATTTCCAGAAGCACTATTTGCGGCTATCGTACCACTATTAATTGTATATCCACTACCACTAAGATTTACTTTGACGCCACCTGTCGCTAAACTTGCATAAGAGAGTGTATTTGTTCCAGTTCCACCATCCATATAATCATCTCCACCAGCACCATCGATGGTATCATCACCTGCTTGTCCCAAAATAGAGTTATCATATCCATTTCCAGTGATAGTATCAGCACCATAAACAGCATCATCACTCCCTTTGATATGCTCAATTCCACTTAAAGTATCAAGTTCATCATTTGCTTCAAAACCATCAGCTTCATCACTATTGACTGTTACTGTACCATTGAGTGCAAGATTTACTAAAATTTGTGATTGGCTTGTATAATCCACCCAGTCGCCAGTTCCACCACTTGCACTTGCTCCTCCTACAAGTCTATCATTTCCTAAACCTCCTGCAAGTGCATCATCACCAATACCACCATCTAAAGAGTTGTCTTCACTATTTCCACTAAGGATATCATTTCCACTTGTACCAATAATATTTTCAATATTGTATATTGTTTGTGTTGTTGTGGTTGTTCCGTTTGTTACACTATTAACACTCCCTTGTCCTAGTGTTGCTGTGACATGGTATGCAGTATCTGTGATAGAACTATAATCAATCGTATCGCTATTTACACTATTTTGTGTATCTAATTGATGCAAAGAGGAACCATCAAGTTGATACCCATCTATACTATCATTTCCATCAGCTAAAGAGATTTTAAAAGTATCATTACCACTTCCACCATAGAGTTCATCATTTCCAGTTCCTCCAGTTACCTCATCATTTCCAGATTCTCCATAAACCGTATCATTACCACCACCACTGAGGATAGTGTCATTTTCAGCTCCAGCTTTCATAATATTTGCAACACTTGAACCTGTTAAAATATCGGCACTTGCTGAACCTATTAGATTTTGGAAATTTTTAACAAAATCTGTTCCATCTCCTCCTGTATCTTGTGCTACTGTACTATTACTTAAATCAATAGTAACTCCAGCAATTGCTCCAACATAACTTAAGGTATTATCTCCAGCTCCACCATCAAGGGTATTATTTCCAATATTTCCCTCAATCGTATCATTACCATCACTACCAATAATGTTTTCAATATCATAAAGGAGATCAGTAGAACCAACCCCACCAGTTATTTCTGATGCCGTTCCATAACTAGC
>DZCE01000109.1 GCA_022736375.1 Arcobacter nitrofigilis
TAAGTCCGTAAAGACTTTAAACTATTTAAGAAGGTATAACAACCTTTATGGTGTGGTAAATGTTATATTTCCTAGCTTGGTGACCATAACCTTGTAACAATAATTTATCTTGAAAGGATAACAAATGACTAAAACTACAAATAATAATTTCGCTACTATAGATAGCGCTAAATTTATAATAGGAGCAAGTATAGCTGGTGCAACAGCTATATTAAATACAATAAATGTGACAGCTGAGAAGCTGTCTAGGGATACAAAACTAGGAAGTGAGTTGCAAAACTCAATCACTGCTCATGGAGTAGTAGCTGGTGGTATAGCCACCGGGAAAGAACTCTCGTACAAGATGATAGACTCTTTGTCGGAGGCATTAGCCACCGGCAAAGAAAAACAAACAATAGATGAAATCTAATATCCATAAGGTACTCTTCGGAGTATCTTAGTGAGTATTACTATTCATCTATAGTCTTACACAAATGTAATCATATTAACTATGATAGCTAGTATGGTCCCTTTCCTATAATGATGTTATTAAGAGGAAAGATTTCCTTTCCGGATAGACCGAGA
Organism: Arcobacter nitrofigilis; assembly: GCA_022736375.1. Taxonomy (GTDB): domain Bacteria; phylum Campylobacterota; class Campylobacteria; order Campylobacterales; family Sulfurovaceae; genus BN30871. The sequence continues at coordinate 565 of DZCE01000109.1, forward strand.
CGTCTATAAACTAAACTACGAAGCTGTGCAAGTGTGCCAATAACAAACCATCTAACAAGGAAAATAAAATGAAAAAGTTCACAACTACTTATAACAATACTCTAAGAGTAGAATTTAATACAAAGGTAACTGCAACAATAGCTATTATATATCCCGACCTGTCAATGATAGATACATATCTACATGATGCCTACAAAGCATCAAGAATGACAATGTTAAAGGTAGGAGCTAATATAGCTCCAATACATAAAACAAATATAGAGCAAAGCCCCACAGACTTTGCAATATATGCTAAACCATTAGAGAAAGAGATTAAAGATAATCTCTATACATATTATCACCAGAATATTAGAGCTATATTCTTGAATAGCCTAATACAATCTAAAACTAAAATAGGAACAGTAGCTAAAGAAGCACTGATAAATATCCTAAGGGATATATTAAATAATGGCTCAGAATCTATAACTCTGAGTCAGGCATTAAATGCTATCAAATTAAAAACAAACTTAGTTAATAGATTCAATCAAACTGAATCAACAACAGAAGGAGTAGTTGAAGAAATTAAACTTCAATTACTATCAGAGCTATGCTCAATGGACTTGTTAGATATGAGAGTATCTCAGCATACTCATATGGTGAGTATACCAGAGAAACTAACAAACCAGATAAATAAACAAGAATGGAAGGAGTTAGCTGATATGGCTAACTATCTAAGTAAGAAAACAATACTACTGGAACCAGCTCCAATAGAGAAACAAATGATCACCAGATCATCTTGGTATTATCAAACACCTACATTATCACCAGCACAGGTGAAGTTCATCAATATTATGAACTCTACAAAGTATGAGTTCATAGACAATGCAGAGGACCTAATAGAAGATGCATATAAATTGCATCTAAAACTATCGATACTGCCAGAATGGGCAATAGAGAGGGTAAAGTTCTTTAAAGAACAAATTAGAGCAAGTAAAGATAATGGAGGTCACTATATTACGGGTAAATTCGATAGTGCCTTAAGATGGTACTTCATGTCAGAGATAGGACATCTACAAACATCACCAGCTCTACGATCCCTGGTAAAAGTATCTGACTTAACTACTAAGGTAAAGTATGATATGTCGAATAATGTCGTACAGATGTACGCACTAGCATTAGGGACAAAATCTCTAGGTAAGTATGTAAAATTATTACCTAAAGAACAGTTGGAGGAGGATATGAGATTACAAATAGCTAATCAATTAAATAATAAACTAAATATAAACAAGTTTAATAAAGACAATATCAAACCCTTGTTCATGGTATGGGCATACAACGCTGGTAAACGAAGATTACTAGATGGATGCATCACAGAAGAAAAAGGTTTCTTTGGAGAAGGTCAAAGAACAATAAAGGTTGAAGGATTAACTTCAATCACAGGAGTAGGAGATGAAGATAAACTATGGTCTGCATGGACAGATACTGTAAATACAATAGCTCCAGCAATCGTTGCTTTAAAAGCAATGTTTGCTAAGCTAACTAAAGGCAACCCATTCACAATAGCTGAGTGGAAGTTACCAGATGATTCTATAGCTCAATATGCATCAGCAGAAACAATAGCAGAAACCCTATATTGGGTAGATGCTACTGGATATAGAAGACAACATACACACCATAGAAAGGTGTTAAAAGCAAATGTAAAGGCAGCAGGACTGTTGCCTAGATCAATACATTCACTAGATGCATACGTAGCTAGAACACTGGTTAATCAAGCCCATGACCTAGGTATTACAGTTATTCCTAATCATGACTCATTCACATTCGATGATAAACATACGGATACAATGTTTTCTCTTGTAAGAGAAATCTTTACAACAATCCTGGAAGGGAATTGTTTCGGAGATATTGTAAAAGAATTAAATATAACTAAGGTTAACTTAACTATTAAAGATAGTAATGGTAAATATATTACCGAAGATAGCTTCGGGGATAGACTTACTAGAGCTGATCTAATGGCTTCTACACCTATGGTATGGGAAGACTAATAATAGCAGACAGAGGCCTCTCAGAGGCTTCTAATGTGCTATTACTTAAGGGATGAAAACACCAAGTAATCCTGTAATACACAACTCTCAAAATATAACTATCCAGTTCATCTACTGGTTCACGTAAGGTGCCAGCCATAGATTTAAGCCTTTGGCTTCTTGTGATCCCACAGGGACACTAATTTAAAATAAGGAGATTAAATTTAAAGTATTTCCATTAACTTGGGGGTATTGAGGCCAGCTTATAAATTATTATAGGATATTCACTGTAGAATTATAGGATATTCATTATAGAATTATAATAAATTCTTATAGTATATTGCTGTAGAACGCGTTATTTGCGTTATTTCATTATATTCATTATTAAAAATATAATCATAACCACTATAGCCACTATAGCCATTATAATTTATTAACATTAACTTAAAGGAAAAGAAAATGAAATTAACGCTACAACAAAAACAAAAAGCTAGAACAATAGCAAGCAGCAACAACCTTCCAATAAAGCAAGCCATTGCTTTAGTCAGAAGAAGGCTAACTAGATTAAGCATAAGACCAACATATGTTGGTTCTGCTAAAAGAGCAGAAGGCTACTATATTCTCTAGCTAGAGTACTCTTAGGAGTATTCTATGGTAGGGATACCACAATAAAAACAAAAGGATTAACATGGCTATATTCGAAAAAGAAGTGAAACAAAACGAGTACATCGCATTACTAGATTCAAATAATGATCTAGTGGCATTCATCTCTCCAATTAAAGGCTTAAAGCCTGAGCTATTGTGTGAAGCATTAGCAGAGAAAGGCTTAAATGTCGAAGTTAGACAAAGCAAAGGTGATAGATTAGAGCTAGTTCTCTAATCAATCTTACAACCTGAGAGGAGTATATCTCCTCTTTATAAACAAATTAATAAGGAATAAAATATGATATCATGGTTAGCTAAAACAATAGGCCAAACAGTTAGAGAAGTAGTAGAAGTAGTAGATGCTACTCTAGAAGAGATCAAAAGTATACCAGACTCAATATCCCAAGGATATGATGAAGGTATTATTAATAGAGATGTACCAACAGACTCTAGTAAAAAAGAAACAAATAGTGAGCAACCTGCTCAATAACATAGTATAGGTTTATCCTATACTAAACATTTAAATAAGGACAAACAATAATAGATGTTAACTATAACAGCAACAATACACCACAATAAAAGGGATACAGAATCAATGTATCCAAAAGTACTACTCACTGACATAGAAGGCCTCGAAAGAGACCATTGCTGGGTAGATGCAGAGGTATTTTTTAAAGTAATACCTTTTAAAAATAAAATTTCCCACAGGATAACATTTAATTGTAATACAAAAGAATACTTCAGCCTACACACAAAAGGTAAGCTGACAGTAATTGATGTCAGTAATATAAAATTACTAGGGAAGATATATAAAAAACATACATTAAAAAAATCTAATTAGGCCCTAATTAATATACATAACTCAACAGTAAAATAGGTATTAAAAGCAACAAAAGGATAACAAATGAGCAACTTTAAAATAGATGATTGGATAATAATAAATGGTAGTATTGAACAAATACTGGATA
>DZCE01000030.1 GCA_022736375.1 Arcobacter nitrofigilis
AAATCAAAAATCATATTTTAAATTACAATTTTTTTATATACATATAACATTTTTGTATTAATATCTGTTCTATATTGGATATTATATAACTTTTTATTATATGATTTTTTACTAAATTTTTAAATAAATTTATACTAGCCATGTTTTTAATGAGAATATGGCTAGTTTAAAATATTTATAGTATAATACTTGCCATATTAGGCAAATAAGGAATTAGAATGAAGTTCGAAGATATCGAAATAGAAGAAGTAGACTTTGGAGCAATGCTCGAAGAGTCATTTAAAAAAGGAGAATCAAGTAACGATTTAGTAGAAGGTAAAATTGTAAAAATTAGCGAAAACGACAATCAAGTATTAGTTGATATTGGTAGAAAAAATGAAGCAATAATGTTTGCTGATCAACTAAAAGATGCAAACGGTGATTTTATGTTTGAAGTTGGAGATAATATTTATGTTGTTGTTACTAACGCTAGAAGCGAAGATAGAACAGTTGTATCACATGAGCTTGCGAAAAAGAAAGTAGCACTTAAAGAATTTATTGATGGTTACGATGAGACTCATGAATATATTATTGATGGTGTTGTAACAAAACAAAATAAAGGTGGATATGTTGTTGAATGTGATGGCTTAGAATTCTTTATGCCAAGAACTCATTCATATTTTGGTCAAAAAATTGACCCTATCGGTCAAAAAATCAAAGCAATGATTATTAAAGTTGATAAAGCTAGAGGTTCAGTTGCTGTATCAAGAAAAGAGATTATTGATAGAGAAAGTGGTAAAATTGAAGAAATAGCAAATAAACTACTAGATGAGAAGCTTGTAGTTGAAGGTACAATTAAAAGTATAGCTAGTTATGGTGTTTTTGTGGATGTTGGTGGTGTTGATGGACTTGTTCACTATTCTCAAATATCACACAAAGGACCAGTTAATCCATCAAAATACTACAATATTGGTGATACTGTAAATGTTATTGCTGTTGATTATGATAAAAAGAAAAGACATTTATCATTGTCTATCAAAGATGCACATAATGATCCATGGAAAGCAATAGGAGATGTGATTAGAGTAGGTGATACTGTATCTGCTAAAGTTAGTAACATTGAATCATACGGTGTATTTGTTGATCTAGGTGAAGATTTAGAGGCATTTTTACATGTATCTGAAATAGCATGGGATAAAAATGTTAAGCACCCAAGTGACTATTTATCAGCTGGTCAAGAGATAAAAGTTGAAATTATAGAGATTGATAAAGAGAAAAAAAGATTAAGAGTTAGTATGAAATCACTTTTGGAAAAACCAATTGATGCTTTTGCATTGACTTGTAAAAATGGTGACATAGTAAAAGGTATAGTATCATCTGTTACTGACTTTGGTGCATTTATTAAACTTGGTGCTATTGAAGGTCTTTTACACAACCAAGAGATTTCTTGGGATAAGTCAGTAACTGCTAAAAATACATTTAAAAATGGTGACGAGGTAGAAGTTAAAGTTATCAAAATAGATAAAGATGCTGGTAAAATTTCACTTAGTAAGAAAGCACTTGAAGATTCACCAATTAAAAACTTTGCCGCTACTAATAAGATTGGAGACATTGTTACTGGTACTGTAAAAGATAAAAAAGATTTTGGAGTATTTGTAGCACTTGATGATAAAGTAGATGCACTTATTCGTACAGAAGATTTAGCACCATTGGTTTTTGATGAAATAGAAAAAGGTCAAGAGATAAAAGCTGTTATCGTATTCCTTGATAGCAATAATGACAAAATTAGAGTTTCTGTTACAAGACTTGAAAGACAAGAAGAAAAAGATGCTGTTGCACTAATGAATAGTAAGCAAGATGATAGTATGACGCTTGGCGATGCCCTAAGAGAACAACTTAAAAAATAGAGGTCAAGCATTATGTCTAAAAAAACAGTTGTAGTTTGTGACCATATCCATGAAAATGGTCTAAATATTTTGATTAATGATGCAGATATTATTATGATAAATGCAGCAGATGAGCCAAAAGATAAGCTTATTAGAGAGATTTTACCATTGGCAGATGTTGCAATTACTAGAAGTTCTACGGATGTTGATGCATTCTTCTTGGAACACTCAACTAATATATCATCAATTGTAAGAGCTGGTGTTGGTGTTGATAATGTAGATATTGATGCTTGTAGTAAAAAAGGTATTGTTGTTATGAATGTGCCTACTGCAAATACTATAGCAGCAGTTGAGCTTACAATGGCGCATATGATCTCATGTGCTAGAAAATTTCCATACGCACATAATAATCTTAAGATAGACCGTGTCTGGAGACGACAAGATTGGTATGGAACAGAACTTAAAGATAAGAAGCTAGGTATTATTGGTTTTGGTAACATTGGTTCTAGGGTTGGTATTAGAGCAAAAGCTTTTGAGATGGAAGTAATAGCGTATGATCCATATATAGATTCATCTAAGGCAACAAATGTTGATGTAGCGTATACTACTAATTTCGAAGATATTTTATCTTGTGATATTATTACGATTCATACTCCAAAAACAGATGAGACTATAGGTATGATTGGTGCATCTGAAATTGCAAAAATGAAAGATGGCGTAATTCTTATTAATTGTGCTAGAGGTGGACTATATGATGAAGTTGCACTGTTTGATGGTTTAAAGTCGGGCAAAATCGCAATGGCTGGTATTGATGTTTTTAATAAAGAGCCTGCTACTGATCATCCACTACTTGACCTGCCAAATATCATAGTTACTCCACATTTGGGTGCTAATACCCTTGAGTCTCAAGAGAATATTGCTATTCAGGCTGCTGAAAATGCTATACTTGCAGCAAAGGGAATTGCTTATCCAAATGCACTTAATTTGCCAATTAAAGAGAATGAATTGCCTGATTTCGTAAGACCATATTTGGAGCTTACTCAAAAAATAGGGAATCTTTGTGCACAAATAACAAAAAGTGCAGTTAAGTCTATAAAAATTACAGCAAAAGGTGAAATAGCACCATTTGTTGAGTCACTAGGAACTTTTGCAACAGTAGGAGTGCTTACAGAGTCGCTTGCAGATCAAGTGAATTATGTTAATGCTGAGTTTGTAGCAAAAGATAGAGGCATAGAAATAATCAAAGAGACAAAACCAAATGAGAGTGGATTTACAAGTAAAGTTAGCGTAAAAGTTACAACGCAAAACGGAACAATATCTATTGCTGGTACTGTTTTTGATGGTACTGTGCAAAGAATTATAGATATTGATGATTATGTTGTTGATGTTGAACCAAAAGGTGTTATGATATTCTTTAGAAATAGCGATACACCAGGTGTTATTGGTGATGTTGGAAGAATAATGGCTGAACACAACCTTAATATTTCTGACTTTAGACTTGGTAGGGATAATAAGAAACAAGCTCTTGCCGTGGTAAGAGTAGATGGTGTAGTTACAAAATCTATTTTGGATGAACTCTCAGCTCTAAAAGCTTGTATTAGCGTGTCCTCCGCTTCTATTTAAATGCAATACAGATTCAGCACTTGACTTATAATGCTTTTTTAGGCATTAGTTAGTTATAATTTTCTATCAATAATTAAAAACTATAAAATAAATTCAGGAGACTTTGTGATTGTAAAAAAATACATTCTTTTATTGTCCATATCTTTACCACTTTTGGCTGGATCTGCAAAGCTTACGCTGCCAGAAGCTATTGAGATTGTTAAAGAGAGTAATTTAGAGATTAAAATTGCTGAGTTCGATACTCAAATGAAAGAGATGGAATCTAAGTTGCCTGACCTTGGTCGTCTTGGTAAGCTTGATGGTACAATGAGTGCAATGCGTTCAAACGATGCTGGTAATGTTTTTGGATTTAAATTGCAGAGCAGAGAAGCAACTTTTGGTGATTTTGGTGCTGGTGAATTTGACCCTGCAAATCCAAATGTATTATCTGTTCAGCCATATGATCTGAATTATCCGAAGGTAAGAAACCATTTTTTAACTAAATTTACATATTCACTGCCATTGTACACGAGCGGCAAAATATCTAGTTACTCTGCCATTGCAAAAAGTATGCACGAAATGAGTAAAATCGACAAAAACAGAGTTGTTGCACAAAAGATATTTGAGACTAAAAAAACTTTTTATGATATTACTTTAGTTGAAAATTATATTTCTAATCTAAAAAAAATTAGTTCAAATATTGGTAAAATGGAGTCCATTGTTAAGAATATGGTTAAAGAGGGCTATGCTATTAAAACTGATTTATTGGAAGTTCAAGCACACAAGGCTGAAGCGGAAAGTATGCTAATTCAAGCTAAGCTTAACCGCGAACTTGCTTATCAATTTTTGTCTTTTTTACTAAATAAAGATGTTGATTCAATTAAAAAAGTGAATGAAAAAGCATCTTTAGATATACCATCATTAAGTCAATTAGAAAATGATAATTTTGATATACAAAAAGCTTTGGTTGGTCTAAAAGTCACTAAGGATGCTATTGATTTGCAAAAATCTAATTTTGGTCCAATGATTGGTGGATTTGCCGAATATGGTAGTGCCGACAACACCCTATTTAATGATTTTGAAAATAAATCATTTTACACTATAGGATTGCAAGCAAGCTGGAACATATTTAATGGATTTATTGATAAAACAAATATGGAAAAATCAAAATTTGAATTTGCAAAAACTCAAAGTCAGGTTGAGCTAGCCATTAGTGGTACAAAATTAAAAGCAAAAAAAATTGAAACAGAAGCAAAAAGTGAACTCGCAACAATAAAGAGTTATGAAAAACAGTTTCTATTTGCATCAAAAGTTTATGAAAATTATCTTGCTAAATACTCAGAAGGTATGATTAGTATTTCTGAAGTCTTAAAGAGACAATCAAAAGAGCTTGAGATATTACTTAAATTACTTGAATCTAAAAATAAATATAATTCTAAAGTCTTTGAACTAAATAGCCTAACAGCAAAAGGAGTCGAATAATGTCAATAAAAACAGTAGCAATCTTAGCACTAACAACTGCTTTAAGTTTTGGAGGATCACTATCACTAGGTGGTAGTGTTGTTTCTGACAATCAAAAGGTTTTAACAAGTAGAAATATGGGGTATGTGAAGCAAATGCTTGTTTCAGAAGGTGATTTTGTTAAAAAAGGACAACTTTTGTATGTAATTGACTCTACTGAGAATAATTCTGCTGAACAAATGAATAGAAATCAACTTGAAAATATTCAACTTAATCTTGCTAGACATGAGAGATTATACAAAAAAGGTATGGTTTCAAGATATGATGTTGAAAACTTGAGACTTGCAGCAAAAAATCAAAAAGAGATGTTGCGTATTTCAACGACACAAGATAATTACCTAAGGGTTAAAGCACCAAATGATGGGATTGTAATAGCAAAGAAAATCAATCAAGGTGAGCTTGCATCACCTGGTATGCCAGCACTGATACTAACTGATCTAAGTCGCCTAAGAATTCAAGTAGAGATAAGTGAAAGTAATCTAAGACAGATAAAATTAGGTCAGAGCGTAGTTGTGAATATACCATCTGCTAAGCTAAAAACAACTGGAACGATAAGCTCAATAATTCCTGCCTCTAACCCAATGACACATAAATTCACAATTAAAGTCAAGTTTGATAAAGGTCAAGCATTAATTTACCCTGGTATGTATGCCAAAGTAAATATAACTATTTAGTGGGATTAAACATATGAGCGATAATAGCATAAAATACCAATCAAAAGATATTGCAGGTAAACTTGCTAATGGCTTTTTAAAAAATCCCCTTACTGCACTGCTTGGTGCATTTTTACTATTAATGGGATATTTGGCACTTAATATTATGCCAAGAGAAGAAGATCCACAGATAGCCATATCTGGTGGTACAATAATAGTTCCAATGCCTGGAGCTAGTGCAGCTCAAATAGAAAAAGTAATTGTTAACCCATTGGAACGAAGACTCCAAGAGATAAAAGGCATTGAACATATTTACGGTATGGCAATGGACAATGTTGGTGTTGTTAATGTTATGTATTATATTGGTCAAAATAGAGAAGATTCAAATCTTAAACTATATGATAAGATCATGCAAAATATGGACGAGCTTCCAAATGGTGCAATGCAACCTCAGATTAAGCCATTTGATATCGATATAGATATTCCAATTGTTACAGTTGCATTTTATGCTAAAAATCCTGCAAAAACAAATGAAATTGAACTATATAAAGCAGTTAAGACCCTGCAGCAAGAAGTTAATGGGATACAAAATGTTTCGAAAACAACCCTACAAGGTGCACACAAGGCACAGTTCAATGTACAGGTAGATTTAGATAAGCTTAGTGGTTATAATCTTTCGTTGGGTCAGATTATGCAAAGTATAGGTGCAGTCACCAAAGGTGTGCCTGATGTTAAAAGTAGAACTAAAAATGGTGAACTCGTTGTAATAGGCATTGAAAATGCAATCGAAGATATTGAAGATGTTGGAGATATTGCTGTTGCTGATTACGGTGGATCTCTTATATATCTAAAGGATGTTGCCACAATTACCGAGGGAACGGATATTCAGAATTTTAAAAGTGCAACTTTAACTTTTAAAGATACCAATAGTAGTAAGTTTAGCCCTGAATATAAGCAGATAACTTTAACGGCATCAAAACTTGCAAACACTAATGCAGTAACTGTCGCAAATGGTGTGCTTGATACCATAAAAAGTCATGATAATGAACTTGCTAGTGCTGGAATCGGTTATGTGGTTACTAGAAACTATGGAATTAGAGCAGATCATGCCGTTAATGAACTTATGCATCATTTGATTATTACTATTGTAATTATTGCTCTTATGCTGGTTTTTGCACTTGGCTGGAGAGAGAGCCTGATAGTCACATTTACTGTTCCTGCTATTTTGGCAATCACGATATTTATCGCATATCTGGGAGGACAAACAATCAATAGGATAACGCTATTTGCATTTTTGCTTTCCCTCGGACTACTTGTGGATGCAGCTATAATAGTAATTGAAAATATACATAGACATCTTCATGGCCATGGCAACGAAAATCAGACTATGGAAGAGTTGCTTGTAGAGGCTACTGATGAGATTGGACCACCTACAAATGTGGCAACATTGGCTATTATTCTGACAATGGTACCAATGGCTTTTGTTGGAGGAATGATGGGTTCATTTATGAAACCAATTCCATACAATGTCCCTGTAGCTCTCATTGCATCACTATTTGTGGCATATATTTTTACACCATATTTAAGTCTGAAACTACTCAAGAAACCTACACATATAGACACTAAGGGGACAAAATAATGAAGAAGTTTGAAAATTTTGTCCTAAATATACTACAAAGTAATTCTAAAAAGAGATTGGTGCTGATGTTAACTGCATTGGCATTTTTCTTGTCTCTTTTAATGTTTCCTACTAAACTTGTACTTGCCAAAATGCTTCCAGGAAAAAGTGATAATACAATATCGGTATATGTAGATACTCCATCTGGAAGTTCTGTAGAGCAGACTAATAGTGTAAGTCAATGTATTATAAATGAGTTTAAAAAAGAAAAAGAAGTACAAAATATTGAGTTGTTCTTAGGTCAAGGAATACCACTAGATTATGCTGGACTTGTTAAGGGTAGTGGCATGAAGCAAAGTGAAAATGTATCTGAAATATCTATAAATTTAACAGATAAGAATGAAAGGAACGAGCCTACATTTTTAATGACACAAAGAGTGCGTCCGTTGATTATTAAGGCTTGTGGTAGGATTGTTAAAAATACTATTATTAAGTTTATTGAACAACCAGCTGGTCCTCCAACTATGGCATCTATCGTTGTAGAAGTTCATGGAGATAATATAAGTAAGATTAGAAAAATATCAAATGAAGTGGTTGGAGTATTGGCAAATACTGAAGGTCTTGTTGATGTGGATACTATTGGTGATAAGGTTTATGAAAAATATTTATTAGTGCCAAACAAAGATCTTGTGGCTCAAAGTGGTATTACGATAGAGCAGGTTAACAATATACTATATCTTGCATTTGAAGGGATGGTTGTTGGTTCCAAGAATAATAGTGATTATGCGGATCAAATACCTATATTTTTGTCACTAGACAAAGATAGCCGAAGCCTAAATAGTAGCGATGAGAGTGAAGTTGTAAGTCGTTTATCATCTTTAAACTTAATGAGTCAAACTGGCGCTACTATCTCTATGAGCGAAGTGGTAGATATTAAAAAAGTACCGTCAAATCCTATGGTGATGCACAAAGATTTGAGTCGCATGATTAATGTTGTTGCCGAAACAGATATGGTCTCTCAAGTCTATCCATTGCTTGACGCTAGAGAAAAAATGATAGATTATTTTTCGAAAAACTATACAGTTACTAAAGAGACTGGAATAAATACCTATATGTTTGATTTACACCTAAAAGATAAAAAAACTGGAGAAGAGTTTTTGTTGAGATGGGATGGAGAAATGAAAGTTACACTCGATACTTTTAGAGATTTAGGTGGTGCTTTTATTTCAGCACTTGTGCTAATATTTTTGCTCCTTGTTGTTTACTATAAAAGTTTTGTGCTTAGTGGTATAGTTTTGCTCGGGTCATTTTTATCGCTTATTGGTGTTATAGTTGGACATTTTGTAGCTGATTTAGTCACTAGAGATACGTTCTTTTTAACCGCTACTTCTTTGATTGGCTTTATTGCACTAATGGGAATTAGTTCTAGAAATTCACTACTTTTAATAGATTTTGCCAAATCTCTTATGGTGTGTAACGGTATGGGCAAAAAAGAGGCTATTGCAGTTGCGGCTGCCACACGAGCAAAGCCTATTATCTTAACAGCTGTTGCTATTATATTGGGCTCAGCATTGCTTGCAAGTGACCCTATATTTGGCGGACTTGGTGTTGCGTTAATATCAGGTACTGTTGCTGCTGTTTTTGTATCATTGCTTTTTGTTCCTATATTGATGGACAACGCAAAAGCTATGGATTTTGACAGCGAAGTGTGTGATATGCATGAGAATATATCTATAACAAAATAAGCTCTGCTTTAAAAAATGACACAGTTTTTTGGTGTCTCTATCCTTTAACCTATCATTAGATATAATCACCTATTAATTTTCAAGGAGCAATAATGGCTACAATAGGCATGGGTGATATAAAAAAAGGTGCAAGACTAGAGCTTGATGGCAATCCATATAGAGTAATAGAGTTTCAACATGTTAAACCGGGTAAAGGCGCTGCATTCGTGAGAACTAAAATCAAAAACCTTGGCACAGGAAAAGTTATTGAGAAGACGGTACATGCTGGTGATAAATTTGAAGTTCCAGCTTTGGAGCAAAAAACTATGCAGTTTTTGTATGATGATGGCGAATATTTACAGTTTATGGATACAACATCTTATGAGCAAATTGGACTTACAAAAGTACAGGTTGGAGAAGATACATTTAGCTTTATGGTTGATGGCATGGAAGCTGATATTTTGTTTCATAATGGCAAGCCAATTTCTGTCGAGATACCACAAACTGTAGTTCTTAAGGTAGTTGAGACTCCACCTAACTTTAAAGGTGACTCTCAAGGTGGTAAAAAACCTGCCACACTCGAAAGTGGAGCTGTTGTGCAAGTACCATTTCATATCCTTGAAGGTGAGATGATAAAAGTAGATACAGTTGAGGGTGTTTACTTGGAGAAAGCAAAATAAAAAAGGATTTTTTATGGCTAGTGTAATTGTACCATTGGCGACTGGTTTTGAAGAGATTGAAGCAGTATCATTGATAGATGTTATGCGTAGAGGTGGCATTGATGTGACCATAGCTTATCTTGGTGGAGAGTTTGTGTCTGATATTGTTGTTGGTGGTAGTGGAATTTCTATTAAGGCAGATGCTGATATTAGATATTGTATTGGCGATGATTATGATATGATAGTTCTTCCTGGCGGATATGATGGCACTGCTAATTTGATGCAAAATGAACAAGTCATAGAGCTACTTAGAGAGTTTAATTTAAAAGATAAATGGATAGGTGCTATTTGTGCTGCACCTCTTGTTCTTGATAAAGCAGGAGTTTTGGGCGAGACTTTTACATCTTATCCCTCTGTTAGCTCCAGTATTAAATCATCTATCTATACGGACAAAGAAAAAGTAGTGATATCAGGCAAGATAATTACTTCCCGTGGTCCAGCTACTGCAATATGTTTTGGGCTTGCAATTGTTGAGACATTGGTTGGTTTGGATAGTAGTAATGATGTCAAAGAAGGAATGCTGGTAGATTTTTGCTAAAACCTACCTTTTAGCCTCTTTTGGGTATAGTTTTTTATTATTTTAAAGGCTAAAATCCATGTCACAACCACAATTTACTCATCTTCATCTCCATACTGAATATTCACTCCTAGATGGTGCAAATAAGATAAAAGTATTAGCCAAAAAGATAAAAGAGCTTGGTATGACAAGTGTTGCTATGACTGACCACGGCAATCTTTTTGGTGCTATTGATTTTTATACTACAATGAAAAAAGAAGGAATTAAACCAATTATCGGAATGGAGTGCTATCTGCACAATCATGATGATATTGGCGATAAATCTACTAGGCAAAGATTTCATCTTTGCTTGTATGCCAAAAATGAAATCGGATATAAAAATTTAATGTATCTAAGCTCCCAAGCATATATGAATGGATTTTACTACTATCCGAGGATAAATAAAAAACTTCTTATGGAACATAGTGAAGGGTTGATTTGTTCAAGTGCATGTTTACAAGGTGAGGTTAATTGGCATCTTAATTTAAGTGATAGAAACATAAATGCTGGTGCAAAAGGATACGATGAAGCCAAAAAAATTGCACTCGAATATAAAAGTATATTTGGAAATGATTTTTATCTAGAGCTTATGCGTCATGGTATAGGCGATCAGTATCGTATTGATAAGCAAGTTTTGAAAATTTCAAAAGAGTGTGATATAAAAATCATAGCTACAAATGACACTCACTATACGGTGCAAAAAGAGGCAGAGGCACATGAGGCATTTATGTGTATTGCTATGAATAAACTTTATGATGATCCAAAAAGATTGCGACATTCTGTACATGAATTTTATGTTAAATCACCAGAGCAAATGGCTGAACTTTTCGCTGATATTCCTGAGGCACTAACTAATACACAAGAAATAGCAGATAAATGCAATTTGGAAATAAAACTAGGCGATCCAACGCCACCAAATTTTAAATTTTGTCGCGAACAATCTACTCAGTATAATCTAATGATTCCAGATATGGATGATGAATATTCGCTTGAAAATGATAAAATCCTTTTTGCTCATCTCTCTAAAATAGGACTTGATGAGAGGCTTATTTATGTTGATGAATCACGACATCAAGAGTATAAAGAGAGACTTGATGAAGAGATAAAAATCATTAATTCTATGAGATTTCCTGGCTACATGCTGATAGTTTGGGATTTTGTGCGAGCTGCAAAAGAGATGGGGATACCAGTGGGACCTGGGCGTGGTAGTGCCGCTGGTTCTTTGGTAGCATATGCACTACAAATAACAGATATTGATCCAATTCCATATGGTTTACTGTTTGAAAGGTTTTTGAATCCTGAGCGGGTTAGTATGCCAGATATAGATATGGATTTTTGTCAAGCTAGAAGACAAGAGATATTAGACTATGTTGTTGGTAAATATGGTAGGACAAATGTTGCTCAAATCATTACTTTTGGTAAGCTTTTGGCCAAAGGTGTGTTACGTGATGTGGCAAGGGTACTTGATGTTCCATACTCTAAAGCAGATGCATTTGCTAAACTAATTCCTGATGAGCTTGGAATTGATTTGGAAAATTCTTATAAAAAAGAGCCTAAGATAAAAGAGCTTATCGATAGTGACGAGCAAATCCATAGAGTGTGGGAATTTGCCAAAGCATTAGAGGGCTTAAATCGTAATGCAGGCACACATGCAGCTGGTGTAGTAATATCAAATGAGCCTTTATGGCAAAAAACACCACTATTCAAGCCAACTGGCATGGATACGGTCGCGACTCAATATAGCGGAAAATATGTTGAGGATGTAGACCTAATAAAATTTGACTTCTTGGGGCTAAAAACACTTACTGTTATTGAAGAGGCAAATAAATTAGTTGAAAAAAGATATGGCAAGAGAATAAACTTTATAATAGAAAATATCAATAATAGAGCAGTGTATGACTATATAAGTACTGGGCAGACATTAGGGTTATTTCAAATTGAGAGTTCTGGAATGCAGGATTTGGCAAAAAAGTTAAAGCCATCAAATTTTGAAGATGTTATTGCGATGTTAGCTCTATATCGTCCAGGACCTATGGAGTCAGGAATGCTTGATGATTTTGTGGAGAGAAAGCATGGTAGAGCTGAAATTACATATGTATTTCCAGAGCTTGAGCCAATACTAAAACCTACTTATGGAGTTATAGTATATCAAGAACAGGTTATGCAGATAGTGCAGACAATCGGTGGGTTTAGTCTTGGTGGAGCTGATTTGGTTCGTCGTGCAATGGGTAAAAAAATTAAAGAAGAGATGGATAAACTTCAAGCTGATTTTGCTGATGGAGCAGTGGCAAAAGGATTTGATAGGCAAAAGGCAGCTGAACTATTTGATTTGATTGTTAAGTTTGCTGGATATGGATTTAATAAATCACATTCTGCAGCTTATGCAATGGTCACGTTTTATACTTCATATCTAAAGGTATTTTACCCTACTGAATTTATGGCAGCACTGCTTACTTTAGAAAAGGACAATACGGACAAAATAGTTAGATATGTAGATGAACTAAAAAGAATGAATATTGAATTATTGCCACCTGATATCAATAAATCTGAATCATTGTTTATAGCAGACACAAAAGACAATAAAGGTGTTATTTGGTTTGGAATGGGCGCCATCAAGGGGATTGGAGATAGTGCAATTGCTTCGATTATGGAAGCTAGAAAAGAGGGTAGCTTTGAGTCACTTAATGATTTTGTGGGTAGAATTGATACATCTAAGGTAAATAAAAGAGTTATAGAGGGGTTAATTAAAACAGGTGCATTGGATGGTTTTGGTTATACAAGAAATGCCATGTTTGAACAAATAGAAGAGATTTTGGCAACTTCTGCTAAAGTTTCACAAGCGAAAAAATTAGCAGTTGGTTCTCTTTTTGAAGAGGGCGATATGGCACTGGATATAAAACTAGAGCTTGTTGCGCTTGAAGAGTATGACTCAATGCAGATTTTACAAATGGAAAAAGAGTCATTAGGATTTTATGTCTCAGGGCATCCGCTTGATAAATATGGCGAGCAGTTAGGCGGGCTTAAATATACGCTAAGCTCGGAAATTGATGAATTGGCAGATGGTTCACAAGCTATGTTAATTGGTAAAGTAGAGCAGATTACTGAAAAAATATCCAAAAAAGGTAATAAATTTGCAATTATAACAATTATGGATTTACATGGCAATATTGAACTTATGCTATTTGAAGATAAATTGAAAGAATTAAGAGATGATTTCGATATGGATAAACCAATTGCTTTTAAAGTTCAGGTTGGAAGAGATGGTGATTTTACTAGACTGAATCCACTTAAGATGTTAGCTCTAAAGGATGTGAAAGGCGAAAAAGTTAAGGTATCCAAGGAGATAAAGACAATCGAGCCAGTGCAAATATCTAAGCCAACTGGTAAAAGTATTACACTTGGAATGTTACTAGGTGAGAATGTAGTCATAGTAGATGAGTTGCGAATATTAGCAGATAAACACAAAGGAATACACCCATTGAGGATTCAAATCAATAGTAAATTAGCCGATATTATAGTTGATACATCGTTTACGGTAAATGAAGAATTTATCAAAAAAGCTATTCTTCTAGGGTTATATGAAGTAGAATAGAGTTCTTTTATTGTGTAATATAGAAACAAAAATGTATGAGATAAGATTTCATATCGTCATAATATAGTGTTGTAAATAGAAAGAATGATAAAATATAAATGTTAAAATAATAATATCCATAAGGAACTAATCATGTCAAAACCTACTATAGTTTGGTCAAAAATAGACGAAGCACCAGCGCTAGCAACATACTCATTGTTACCAATCGTAAATGCTTTCACATCAGCAGCTGGGGTTGCTGTTGAACTTAGAGATATTTCACTTGCAGGTCGTGTTATATCAACATTTAATGATGTATTGAAAGATAATCAAAAAATTACAGATGAGCTTGCATATATGGGAGAGCTTGTTCAAAAATCTGATTGTAATATCATAAAACTTCCAAATATATCAGCCTCTGTAGGTCAACTAAAAGAGTGTATAAGCGAACTGCAAGCACAAGGTTATGCAATACCAAATTATCCAGAAGATGCAAAAACTGATGATGAAATTGCACTAAAAGAAAAATTCTCAACTTGTCTTGGGAGCGCTGTTAATCCAGTTCTTAGAGAAGGAAATTCAGATAGAAGAGCAGCAGTTGCTGTTAAAAAATTTGCACAAAAGAATCCTCATAAATTAAGAGCATTTTCTGAAAATTCAAAAGCATATGTAGCCCATATGGATAGTGGAGATTTTTATGCTAATGAGCAATCAATAATTGTAAATGGTGATCAAAAAGTTACAATAGAGCTAAATGGCTCAGTTTTAAAAACAATTGATGCAAAAGATAAAGAGATTTTGGATGGTACATTTATGTCAGCATCTGCTCTTCAAGCATTTTTTCAAAAAACACTTGATGATGCAAAAGCAAAGGGTGTTTTGTGGTCAGTACACCTAAAAGCTACAATGATGAAAATAAGTGATCCAATTATATTTGGGTACGCTGTTAAAGTATTCTTTAAAGATGTATTTTCAAAATATGGTGATGAGCTATCAGCAATAGGTTACAATGCCAATATGGGTCTTGGAGATTTATATATTAAATTAGAAAAATCATCTAAAAAAGATGAAATTATAGCAGCTATTGAGGCTATCTATGCTATTCAGCCTCCAATGGCGATGGTTGATAGTGATAAAGGCATCACAAACTTGCATGCATCAAATGACATAATCATTGATGCATCTTTACCGGTAGTAGTAAGAGACGGCGGTAAGATGTGGAATGCTGAAGGCAAAGTGCAAGAGTGCGTATCTGTTATCCCTGATAGATGTTATGCTACGATGTATAAAGAGATAATTTTAGATTGTGTGAAAAATGGTCAATTTGATGTAACCACAATGGGTAATGTGGCAAATGTTGGTCTTATGGCTCAAAAAGCAGAAGAGTACGGTTCTCATCCAACAACATTTGAACTTTCAGAAGCTGGCACAGTAGAAGTTAAAGATGCTAGCGGAGCTGTTTTGATGAGTCATACAGTAGAAAAAGGCGATATCTGGAGAATGAGTAGAACAAAAGATATTCCTATTCAAGACTGGGTTAGACTAGCTGTTGAAAGAGCAAGATTAACTGGTGTCCCAACTGTTTTTTGGCTTGATGAAAAAAGAGCACATGACGCAAATATGATTATCAAAGTAAATGAATATCTAAAAAATTATGACACAAATGGGTTAACTATCGAAATTCTTGCTCCAGAACAAGCAATGGCTCATGCACTAAAAAGAGTTAGAGAGGGCAAGGATACTGTTTCTGTAACTGGAAATGTATTGAGAGATTATTTGACTGACCTTTTCCCTATTTTGGAGCTTGGTACAAGCGCTAAAATGCTTTCTATTGTTCCTCTTCTTGCGGGTGGTGGTGTATTTGAAACAGGTGCTGGTGGATCTGCTCCTAAACATGTTGACCAATTTTTGGCTGAAGGTCACCTAAGATGGGATAGTCTTGGTGAATTTTTAGCACTTGCAGAATCATTAAGAATGATTGCAAACCAAACTAAAGACGCAAAAATACAGGCTTTAGTGGATGCCCTTGATATTGCAAATGCGGCATATTTGGACAATGACAAATCACCAGGTAGAAGTGTAGGTGAGCCTGATAATAAAGCGTCACACTTCTTTGTGGCTCAATATTGGGCTGATGCACTGGTAAAAGGATCAAATAAAGAATTAGCAGATAAATTTATTTCAGTTGCCACAGCATTAAAAGAGAATGAAACAAAAATCATGGAAGAACTTATGGCTGTTGAAGGTAAAGCACAAGATATTGGTGGATATTATCATCCAGACAATACAAAAGCAAATGCTGCAATGAGACCATCGGCGACACTTAATGCTATCATAGGTAGTATTTAAGTCTAAATGATTAAAATTGTAACAATTATGCTTTTATAATTGTTACAAAAATGATATAATGTTGTTGTAAAATTATAATGATAATTCAGAAATAACTAAGCAAAATATTAGTGATATTATTTGGTAATAATATGATTAGTGTTTTGATTTGGTTTTGAATATCGTAATTCCAAGGAGATAGTATGCCAAAAAAAGGTAAAAAAGTAACCGTAATCGGTGCTGGAAATGTAGGTGCGACAGTGGCATATATATTGGCGATGAATGGTGCATGTCATCATGTGGTGCTTCGTGATAGAAATATAGAGGTAGCAAAAGGTAAAGCGTTAGATATGAGTCAAGCAGCAAATGCTGCAAGAATGCACACAATAGTTTCGGTAGCAGAAGAGGCTGAGGGGATGTCAGGTAGTGATGTTGTTGTAATCACAGCTGGAAGCCCAAGACTGCCAGGTATGAGCAGAGATGATTTGCTTATGATAAATGCTGAGATTACCAAAGAAGTTGTTTTGGATGTTAAAAAATATGCACCAGATGCAATTATTATAATGGTTTCTAATCCTCTTGATGTTATGACTTATGTTGCACAAAAAGTAAGTGGCTTTCCTAGAGAAAGAATAATAGGTATGGCTGGGATACTTGATAGTGCAAGAATGGCTCATTTTATACATGAAAAGATAGGTTATGGAGCTGGACAAATAAGAGCATCTGTGATGGGTGGACATGGCGACGATATGGTTCCTTTGCCTAAATTCTCAACAGTTGCAGGTGTTCCTTTGTCTGATTTGCTTAGCGATGATGAGATAACAGAGATTGTTGAACGCACAAAACATGGTGGAGCTGAGATAGTAGGATATTTAAAAACAGGTTCAGCATATTATGCCCCTGCAAAGTCTACGGCGATAATGGTTGAAGCAATACTAAAAGACACAAAGCAAATACATCCATGTGCAGTTTTGCTTGATGGTGAATATGGATACAATGATGTTGTTACAGGTGTGCCACTAGTGCTTGGCGCTGCTGGAGTTGAGAAGATATTTGCTGTAACACTTAATGATGAGCAGACAGTTAAATTTTCAAAAAGTGTAGCATCAGTTACTAGTATGATAGATGTGCTAAAAAATAAGAATTTTTTCAATTAAGGAGTTTATATGTCATTTAGAATAGAAAAAGATACAATGGGTGAAATAAAAGTACCAAATGATAAATATTGGGGTGCGCAAACTCAAAGGTCTTTGGAGAATTTTGAAATTGGTAATGAAAAGATGCCAATTGAAGTTGTATACGGCTTTGCAAATCTGAAAAAAGCATGTGCATTAGTAAATAATGAATTGGGAAGACTTGATAAACCAAAAACAGATGCAATTGCCAAGGCTTGTGAAAGTGTTTTAGCAGGCGAACTTGATGGAGAGTTTCCATTGGTGGTTTGGCAAACAGGCTCAGGCACACAATCTAATATGAACATTAATGAAGTAGTTTCAAATAAAGCAATAGAGATATTGGGCGGTGATTTTACTAAAGATAAATTAGTACATCCAAATGATGATGTAAATAAAGGTCAAAGCTCAAATGATACCTATCCAACTGCTATGAGAATAGCAGAAGTTGTAGCAGTAGTGGACGATTTATTCCCAGCAATTGCTCAGCTTAGGACTACACTTCAGGCTAAAGTAGAAGCTTTTAGTGATATTGTCAAAATAGGTAGAACTCATCTACAAGATGCTACTCCATTGACTCTAGGTCAAGAGATTAGTGGATATGTAGCTATGCTAGATACAAATACAAAACAACTTCAAGATGCTCTTGAGTATTGCAAAGAACTGGCAATTGGTGGCACAGCTGTTGGTACGGGGCTTAATTCTCACCCTGAATTTTCGCAAAGGGTTGCAAAATCTCTAAATGGTTTTATGACTAAAGATTATGGTTTTGTATCTCAGCCAAATAAGTTTCACGCTTTAACTGGACATGATGCAGAGGTTGTATTAAGTGGTGCACTAAAAGCACTAGCAGCAAATATGATGAAAATAGCCAATGACATAAGATGGCTAGCTAGTGGTCCTAGGTGTGGTATTGGTGAGATTACAATTCCAGAAAATGAACCAGGAAGTTCAATTATGCCAGGTAAAGTAAATCCAACTCAAGCTGAAGCTATTACTATGATAGCAGTGCAAGTAATGGGTAATGATACCACAGTTGGCATAGCTGCTTCTCAGGGTAATTTCGAACTTAATGTATTCAAGCCTGTAATTGCTTATAATATACTACAATCTGTAAAATTATTAGCCGATGGTATGAGAAGTTTTGATAAGAATTGTGCTGTCGGCATTGAGCCAGTTCATGCTCAAATAGATAGCTATTTGAATAATTCTTTAATGCTTGTAACAGCACTTAATCCACATATTGGATATGAGAATGCTGCAAAAATTGCAAAAACTGCACACAAAAACGGTACAACACTTAAAGAAGAAGCAATAGCTCTTGGTCTTATGAATAGTGAAGACTTTGACAAATATGTCATTGCAAAAGAGATGATAAGTCCAAAAGCGTAATTCCAATTCATTTTTACAGACCTCAAAGTGTGTAAAAATGAACCATCTTACATAAAATATAAAAACCTCATACAAATTTAATTTCAAATATTTCTATAAAGTCTTATAATTTATACATTAAATCAAAAAGGAGACCTTGTGAACATACATGAATATCAAGCGAAACAAATTTTCGCAAAATATGGCGTTCCGACACCTAGGGGGATTATGGCTAATACCCCAAAAGAGGCTGTAAAAGCAGCTCAGGAATTAGGAGGAAGCGTGTGGGTTGTAAAAGCTCAAATTCATGCAGGAGGCAGAGGGCTTGGTGGCGGAGTTAAACTTGCTAGATCTACGGCTGAAGTTGGAGAACTTGCCAGTGAAATACTAGGAATGACACTTATAACGCATCAAACTGGACCTGAGGGTAAACTTGTTCAAAAAGTTTATATCGAAGAGGGTGCCGATATTAAAGATG
>DZCE01000110.1:0-2074 GCA_022736375.1 Arcobacter nitrofigilis
TTATATTACACTTTAATTAATAATTTTTTATGAGAAAATAAACAAGAAGTAATAATCCCCCATATATCAATCCAATCGACTCTCACAGTGAAATTTTAGCAGTAAGAGTCTAAATTTTTAGGATTAATTTTAAGGAGACAATTATAATTTATATAAAGGGTTTAAAGATAAATCTTACCTCTAAACCCTTGTGCTATAAGTTAAATAACAGTATAGCCAAATGCCGCATCAGACAATAACATCTCTTCTCCATTAGCAAGTGTAGCATAAGCTCTACCATATTCAGTTACATCACTGTTTATCACTTGTGTGACACCATCACTAACCAAATCTATCGATGTGATGCCAACTTCAGCAAGACTCAATATCTCACCATCTACAAATACACCAAACTCTTTAAATAAGTCATCATTGATATCAAAATGGTTATCTTTGTTGGTATCAAAATCAAGAGCCAAACCACCCAAGTCTGTTAAACCATCTTTTGCGAAAACATATTGACTCATGTCACTAAGCTGACCATCTGCATATCTATCCCAAACCAAGATACCATCACCATTATCAACCCATGCTGAGTGATAAGTAATATCATCAAAAGTCAAATCAATATATCCATAGTCTATATCACCATTTTTGTTGATATCAAGAGCGATTGGAGCTACCGTCCCATCTGCATTGAACTTCTGAACAAAAATACTATAGTCTCCGTCGCTATCAACTCCACTGTAAGCAACTACGAACTCTCCGCTTGTTCCTACAGCGGTGATGTGAGGTACGTAGTCATGTTGATCAGTTACGCCAGTAGCTTCGAGCATTACTTGTCTTTCTTGTGTTGTTCCGTTAGCATTAAACTTCTGTACAAAGATACTTGAATCGCCACCACTATCATTTCCATAATAAGTTACTACATATTCACCGCTTGTACCTACGGCGGTGATTTGAGGTGCGTAGTAGTCGCCATTAGTTACGCCCGTAGCTTCAAGTTTTACTTGGCTTCCTTTCGGTGTTCCGTCGCTATTGCACTTTTGTACAAAGATTCTATCGTCTCCGTCGCTATCAACTACACGGTAAGTCACTACGAACTCTCCATTTGTTCCTACTGCAGCGATTTGAGAAGTGGCACTCCCCCACCCCAACATCATATCATCAGTTACGACTGTGGCTAGTTTTATTTGGCTTCCTTGTGTTGTTCCATCATTTCCAAATTTTTGCACAAATATACTCAAATCGCCATTGCTATTATATCCCCAATAAGTAATCGCAAACTCTCCATTTGTTCCTACTTCGGCGACATGATGCTCATAATACTGCCAACCATTAGGAAGTTTTACTTCGCTTCCTTTCGGTGTTCCGTCGCTATCAAACTTCTGTACAAAGATACTCATATTGTCCTCGCTATCATATCCATTGTAAGCAACTACGAACTCTCCACTTGTTCCTATAGCGGTGATTTGAGGTTTGTCGTCAGATTTATTGGTTACTCGCATAGCTTCAAGCATTACTTGGCTTCCTTTCGGTGTTCCGTCGTTATTAAACTTCTGCACAAAGATACTTGAATCGCCACCACTATCAATTCCATTATAAGTGACTACATATTCACCGCTTGTGCCTACGGCGGCGATTTGAGGTTCGTAGGCACCATTATAAGTTACACCATTATTATAAGTTACACCCGTAGCTTTAAGTTTTACTTGGCTTCCTTCTGTTGTTCCGTCGCTATTAAACTTTTGTACAAAGATACTCGAGTCTCTGTCACTGTCAGTTCCTTGGTAAGCAACTACATATTCACCACTTGTGCCTACAGCGGTGATTTGAGGATTATTGTCCATCCTATTGGTTATACCTGTGGATTCAAGCATAACCTGAGTTCCTTGAGGTCTGCTATCACTACCAAACTTCTGTACAAAGATACTATCATCTCCGTTGCTGTCAGTTCCTTGATAAGTAACAACATACTCCCCACTTATCCCTACGGCGGTTATTTGAGGATTATAATCATCTCTATCAGTTACACCTGTGGCTTCAAGCTTCACTTGGGATGAAAGTATTGGGGTTTCATCAAACAACACCTGCA
>DZCE01000110.1:2174-4163 GCA_022736375.1 Arcobacter nitrofigilis
CCGAATCTGTTCCGCTAATGGTATAGGTCATCCCTGTGTCACCTACTGTTGTTTCTGCGTTATATACTACTGTGGAGGTTGAGACATTCTCAGTGGTTGTGGCGGTGGCAGAAGAGGAAAAGATTAGGGAAGGTTTTATCTCATCCAATTGACTGAAACTATTGAGAAAACGAATATTATTCAATGTTATATTTCCCCAGTCAATCTGAGGAAAATAGGAGGCAGTTTTTTCAAATGACAATAATTGCTGAGTTCTGTATTGAGTCCCTCTAGTATTATCTTTGTCTAAATATAACCCATCTGCGACCACTAAAAATGCGGCTGCAGTACTGTTTATATCGAGATTATTTAATCCATAATCTGTAATCCCAAGCTGTTCTCTGGAAAAAACAAAAAAATCTTCATCTGGATTAAACCCATAAATCCAATCTTTATAGTTAGCACTGTCTGCTAAATCCATATCAACATAGATCCAATCCACACCATCAGAACACATAATAGTATCAGTTCCGCTTCCGCCTCGGAGATATGAGGTAGCATCCGACCAATCACCAGCAGTGTAGGTATCGAGTGCTGTTTTTGTCGTTACTGACATACTAGATTGAGGTAGACTGGTTTTTACATCGCTATAATCTGCACCATACAGTCGGTCGTTCCCACCTCCACCTATCAGCCAATCTGCATTTCCGCCACCGATAAGAGTATCATCGTAATTACTCCCTCTCAATGTATTATTACCATCATTGCCAGCCATAAACATACCATTGGTTGCACTTTTGGCATTGATATTGACATTTTCAGACGCACTATAAGAGTCGTTTTTCATAATCAAAGTTTTAATATTGGTAGCATTTTGCATAAAAGTGGGGTTAAACGTAAAAGTTTGCCCATCATCACCCGATATTAATGCCACCTCAGAAACCTCTAAAGTTGAGCCAACGATGGTTGTCATCGCTTGCATATCGTAGTTTGATTGGTCGTAATTGCTATCTGCTTGGACATCTACATAAACTCTATATGTGCTATACTTGTCTCCAGATGTAGCTGTTTGCGTAGCACTTGAAATATATAGTTGATCCAATGTATGCGTAGAACTTTCTATTGCTTTGGTAAATATAGAGGATTCAATAGTTGATATAGTTTTTGCCACTTGTACTAAAGAGTGTTGTCCAAGACCAAATCGATCATCATTATTAAATACTATATCTATGACTGTTCCAGGATCTTGATCAACATTAATATCAGGAACTCCATCTCCAGGCATTTCTGTAGTTGTTATTCTACTATCTGGATAATAAATTATCTTATTTGCAGGTTCAAATAACACTGCTTTATAGGAAATACTACTCGTATCCTGATGATCTGCCATAAACATAGTTCCCATCTGACCACCAAGACTATGTCCTGTAACATATACATTACTAATCTCTAAATGATTTTTTAAATATTCATCTATACTTTTTATTAATGGGTCATACATTGCGTAATGTTGATTCATTCCACCAGCATCATCTAACACATCATCAAAACCATCAGTTCCTCTAAAAGAAACAAAAAGAGAATCTTTGTTTTTACCTATAAGTGCAAAAGAACCTGATGTACCTAAAATTTCATCAGTCCCATATAAACCATTTTTAAATTCATATAAATATGCAACCTTACTTTCTATGCCATATTGTGTTCTATAATAAGCTGTTGATGTAGTTCCACTATCAAGTAAATCTGTTGAGTTTAAAAATATAAACCCCTCTGAATTTTTTAGCTCTAAATAGCTACTTAAATCAAATCCGTTGCGTTCAACAGGATTGTCATCATCCCCTACTCCTGTGTGCAAATACACTGCCGAACTGAGATTTAACATAAAATTCATATATCCGCCATTGTCTTCGAAAAATGTTGGTGTTGCTATTGTTTTATCAAATGTAAATGTTTTGGTAACGGTTGAAACATTTCCTGCGATATCTTTATCTATTACTACAACAGAATAAG
>DZCE01000111.1 GCA_022736375.1 Arcobacter nitrofigilis
GGCGCATTATCATTTAATGCAGTAGAGTCTGGTTTTAAGAATGTCGACGTATTAATAACTGTGCCATTATTCCTTAAGCGTCCCTTACCTCTATATGGATTTGCCATACGTATTTGAATTTTAACATCTGAGGCAATAAATCCATAGGGATCATTTTGAGCATTATAATTTGAAAAATAAGATTGTAACATTGGCCTTGCAACGTAAACAACATTATTGTATATCGCATTAAATGCATATCGTTTCTTAGTATTTGAAAAAGATGATTTTTCAGATGAGCGTAACAATGCTAACAACTTTGCTCCTCCATCATATTCATTTGAAATATCAGATGTATTAGCATTCGCACTTATTAAATCGTTAGAACCGTAGAAAGAATGCCCCCAAACATATATATTATGTTTACCTCCAAAAACAAGATCTCCAGCTGCTCCTCCAGTTGAATAATACAAATCAGTAGCTTCTTTATAATGAGGATTCCACAACATATCTGCACCATTGAAAGAACCCCAACGTGAATCTTCACCAAAGAAAACATTTAATCGTTCGCCAGTTTCTACATCAATAACATAACCAGGAAACCATCCCATTCCAGAATCAGTTGGGTATTTAACACCTTGAATTACCAATGTATCGACATCATGACTTGAAACTTTTTTCCCGTTTCTATAAACAGATCTATCCCTTCTAATATTGAATTTATTTGCAGATCCCATTGATAGCCCTGGTTTGAAATTTACTGTAGTACTATTAGACATAACAGTGTCGTATTCACACATCTCAACGACAGGACATCTTGACCATAGATTAGTATCTTTAGTGATTATTATATCAATACTTGGAGTTCTTTTATATTTATCAAAGATTTCCCCTTGTGATTGATAAAAAGCCCCAGCGGGACCATTAATACCATCATTAGACACTTGATATCTAAGCAATTGAATATTACCACTATTAAATGCCTTATCATGCATCGCTAATCGATAACTAGAAAATAATCCATTGGCCATAGTAGTCCAATAATCATCTTTATCAATAGGAGTAAACTCTTGACCAAAATAAGATCCCATTGAATTCCATAGACTATTTTCTGTCCCACTAGAAACAACACCAGATCTAATCCAATTGAAAACACTTTCTCCTGTTTCATCTTGAATATGAGACAGCCAAGGTTTAGCTGGATCCTTAAAAGACACGCTGGATCCTAAATAACCATTTTGAAAATTTTCATGAATTACACGTTTTTCATATCCAGGACCAGGCGTATTAACTTGTTTAAGCGAAATACTTAAACCAATTTCTGGTATTATTTGTTCATGTTCAGAACTTAAAAGTTTCTCTGAAAAATATACAATAGGTGGATATCTTTTAAAATTGACAAAATCTGGTCCATACACATCAAAAATAGTGTCATTAACCTTAATTATACTATCATACGATGAGCATAAAATAAAATTTGGATTAACAATAGGTAAAGTTAGGATAGTATCAACTTCCCTAATGCGAGAAGAGTTAATTTTTACAAAGATTGTAGTATCTAAAGTTAATCCTACCTGGTTTATTGGATAACAAAACCATTTAGAATCTTTAATAATTCCTGAATATCCATAATACTTATCATAATCTGGATGAGCAGTTATATTATTAGGAAGTTTGCTATTATCTGTATAATAAATAACAGAATCAAATCTTAGTACATATTCTTCATCTTTAACATTTAAAGGGTCAATAATATTAACTTGCACAGGACCTTGCCCAATTTCATACTCTCTTTCTGATGTCTTCCAAGGATAACCACTCATTATTCTATCAATAGTGGTTTGGGTTAGTGTGAGGTAATTATTACCATTACCCATACCTTCAAGCATTGTAACAGAAATACCTTGTCCATAAACAGAATTAACTTCTACCCCCCCTTGTTGAATCATATTTTTACCAGGCATGCCCATAAAAGTTTTAATACTTCCTTTTGCACTTTTGCGTCCACGTAAATAAGGCTCTTTTCTTCCATCTAGTGAGTTTCCATCCGTTTGTACATAAGGTTTGTAATTATTATAAGCATAAGAAACCGCAATATAATAGTACATTTTAAAATTTACCAGACTCTTTTCTGAAGTAGCAAAGGCATCTTCTGTGATTCTAAAAGAATGTTTAATTCCTGAATTATCTCCTGTCACTTTAAGCGATGGCTTTAATTGTGAAGTAATTGGATCAATTTCATAATTGATAATTGAACTCACATCATTTTTTATATCACACTGATAAACTAAACGGGACAATTCAGGATTGTCTAAGTCAGATGTCGTTACACTTTTATTCGCAACTTGAAAAACTTGATATCCTTCAAATCTATAATAAGAATCAAATAAACTATCAGGCATACTTGTTGGTTTAACAGCAAAAATATCTTCAGCTATATAGTCTTCAGGTTCATCTACATAATTATTTGATTGACCCTTATAATTATAAATTTGAAATAATAATTCCTGATCCATTCCTGTAATTCCTAGTTCGGGTGAATCAGGACCATCTAGCATTACAAAACAAACATCAAACAATTTTTGGGCTTTGTCATCGGCCTCTTGAACTTTACGAACAGATTCGAACGCACCACCACTAGACGCTCTTGCCCATACCATACCAACAGTAATATCATTAACGGCACCAGGCATCAACGTAAACGGACCAGCAGATTGTACAAAACGTCTGTCATCAGGGGAATTGCTTTCATTCTCTTCTGTCCAACCACCAGCTTCTGAATAAGCGGGATCATTTCCATTAGTTCCCCATTTATAAGGGTCAGTAACGCCAGGGAACATGAAATTTGCGGCTATCCCTCCTTGATTTTGATAACCAGTACCTCCGAATACTAAAGGACGACCATCTTTCCATATCCCATCAAGATAATTATAATATTGTTGAGCCAATTCAGGATCTCCAATATTACTCGAACTATTGTTAAAATACAAAAACCTTCTCATTCCCCAACGTTCATTACCCCCAATACTATCACCAAAGTTCAAACCATTAATACTCCCATTGTACAAAACAGATTGTGGCAATGACGCATCAATAACATTGGTAAAATTACCTTCAGAATCTCTTAAATATGCACTCTGCCTATCTATTGTATCACCCCCCTCAATTAATGGATCCATATAGGGGCCTTCGAAGAAATCTACCCCAACGGCAGGCGGATTGGCTCCGTAGGTATTATTACTTCCATCACCATCTAATGCATCACCATTGTAAAGATAACCTAGTCCGCGCGTCACATCACAGCCCACATAATCATCTGTATGATCACCCAAATCTGCATCTGTCCATACGCCAAAGTAAGTATTATAGAGTGTATATGTAGAACGATTAATCAAAGCATAATTTCCGAACGTCATATTGTTCAGTTCATCGGCAGTAGCAAATGCAAAATATTGGGCTCTAATTTCCATTCCAATGGCCGCTCCATTGGTTTCTGTATGCACATTTCCTTTATCGTTATAGACCCACCACATAGTATAGTCACCATATAACCTAGGTTTTCTTAATTCGCGGGACGTTCCACAATCTTCTGTACCATCTAGATCAAAAAATGGGTAATCTCCACCTTCCAACGGGTTATAATCACCACTGGCATCCGCATCATAGTAAGGAGCTAAATAGAAATCATACCCAAGATTTGATTTACCATTTCCAGGCCAATTTGAAATAATATCAGGAACTTGATAGCCTTCAAATTGGGTTTCAATTACTTCGATATTATTGGATAAAACTGCATTAATATAAGACCGAAACTCAGCCACTTCTTGTTTAGATACAACAAAATGTTTGTCATATTCCAAGCAAACATCGGAAGTAATTGTAGCTTGGTTCATTCCTCCTACAACGAGAGGGCCAGGCCAATAGTCAACTCCACTAGTCCTAAATTTTACAGCAGCCAATCGTAATTGATCATTCACATCAGTACCACCAATCCAAATTGATCCCGCAAATAATGAAGTTTTTCCAGAACCCTTTGGAATTTCGTATTTTGCTGTACCTACTAAATCCCACCACATATCACCACCTGTATGTATTAATGCTTTTACA
>DZCE01000031.1 GCA_022736375.1 Arcobacter nitrofigilis
TTTTGTGTATTTTTCTTTTTTTCATAGAATAGGTTTTTTATGTATTTTTCTTTTTTTCATTTAAAAGGTTTTTATTTTCATATTATTTAATTTAGTTTCGTATAAGGCGAACGTATCTACTTTATTTATATTGATATATAAATAAAGGGATCTTATGATAACAGTAGACGGGATACTAACTAGTCCAAGGGTTATGTTAAAAACTATATTGATATGGTATACAATATCGGATAAATATACCAGCGTTACTAATCGCGATAGGGTATATTCTTTTCTAAATACAACAGCGGAATTTTATAACAATATTATTAATGGTGATTTTACCCCATATATAGAGCGGGTTAAGGAAGAGTTGGAAAATTATTTAAAGCTATATTTTAGTGAAGCTACTTTTGTTATTGATGTAGTAATTAATAAAAATGTGAATCCCCCACAGGCTAGCTTGTCTGTCGCGGCAACATTACCTAATAGATCGTCGATGACAGAAGTAACAACAATACAAATATTAGAATGAAGGATATATATGTTATCAGAAATAAATAATGCTGCTATCGAGAAGATAGCTACTAATGCGACCGAGTACGTTCTTAATAAATGCGTAGAAATAGAGGAAGAAGTATTTATACGGTTTAACCTACATAAATACTACTTAATGTTAGTTACCCCAGAACCTATGTTAGATGAGAATGATTTTAAAGTTTCGTGTGAGAAATTTAACGAGATTACTATTAATGGTAGATTACCATTACTCGTGAAAGATAGGAGCGGTAAAGAAATATTCACGATGCCGAAGATGATTCCAGATCTGAATATTGATATTGACGGTCTTACCATGGTGTCCGGTCACGCGACGTCGAAACATAGTAACAATCCAATTGAGGTTCAAAAAGAGCTCAATAGAAGTATGGCTTACGTTAACAATATTGGAACCGAATTGGGGGCTTCCGCAGTGGATAAAAATCTAGTTGTTTTCAAAACTGTAATTAACAACCTATCTAGATATGCCGGCTCTCCAGAAAACCAGGACTTATTTAGGAACACCTATATAGGTGAGATGGAAAAATTCTTAGGGATTGAGAAACCTAAAGAGGATGTGGTTGTTGATAAGGTTAAAAATAGAATCGACGACGGATTTTCATTTTAAGATTTAAAAGATTATATATTAATTGTTGTAGAAGAGGATATCCTCTTCTACAACAATTTAGCTAATATTTTATTTGTAATATATATAACATTTATATCTTCAGTTTTAGTTAGTCTGTAGTCGCGAATAATCTGTTGAAAGATAAATATACGATCATACCCTATTATCAGGTTATTTTCGAGTTCTTTATTTATCTTATCTATCATACCAGTTATTCTATAGCTATCTATTCCGGAAGCCAATTCTATCAGATCATTATGTGTATCCATACAATACGTATTATGTTGTCTTATAGACTCTAATAATTGCTCACCAAATATCATAGATTCATTACTTATGTAAGATGGATTATCGATTATTGATAATAATAATCGTGTTACCTTCAAACAATTACATTCTTTCGGCATTAAATATCCTTTTTATTAACAATATCGTACATTATCCCACCCATATCTGGGATGTTCGCAATACTTAGTAACATATTGTTTAGGAAACCAACTCCTGGGATTCCGAGCTCTATTTTATATACAACACCGTTTTCAATCACGTTATCATTTAGGAACTGATTGGTTAGATATCTGGCCCAAGCTGTCTCTATGAAAAGTGTGTTGACCGCAGGCATATATTTATACTTGTCACTCTCATTGAGTGTTTTCTGAATTTCGCCGATTAGATCAGTAATGAATATTTTTTCATCACCATCAAAATAGGTACGATAGTGGTGTTCTTTACCAGGTATTTTTATAAACTCATATTTTTTCATTTTACTCCTTCAGTATCGTAGTAGTTTATAGTTCTTTCTATAGTAGCTATTACGTCGTCGTTATTTGAACTTATTATTCCACCATACATATCAACATAGAAACTTACATTATTGAATAGAGACTCTACTGATTTATCAGATTCTGTAGTCTGTAATATAAGAGATGTTTCAACGTCTCCATCGAAGTCCGCTCCAGCATTTTTTACCTTACTAAAGTGTGGGGCAAGGGCATTATATATTGGCTTACCTAAAATAGGGTAGTTCTTTGTTTCAATATCTAAATCTAATATTTTAACTTTTCTAGTTATAAATGTTGGTTTAACAGAGAAGCGTGTAGGATATGTATTACCTTCATGGGCAACCGGATGTCTAGTTAATACGCCATAGTATTTATCGCGATGTATTGTTAATAGATAAAATACTTCTACAAATGTTATAGGTCTAATCTTCTTAGGATCTAGACTAAGATTAATTATTTCATGTACATTATCTGGTGTTAATACTAGAATTTCCACCTCATTATCATATACTAAGGCAATCGGTTTTCCTGGTTTTACTTCTACAGGTTTTTTGAAATTATCGTTTTTATATACTTTCGATAGAAGATCTGTTAGTCCTTTATCTGTATTATAAACATCATAACTTTTCTGATCAATATCTATAATGTCGATAACTTTTAATGTCTTCGGATCTATATATCTCATTCTACCTGGTGATGTTTTATCGAACACCTTTGATAAGAAATGTTTTTCAAATAAATATAGATATTGAGGTTCAGTACCTTTTAATATTTGATACAAACCTATTATGGAATCATTCATTGTAATATCAACATCGTTGATATTTGAATACTTCCTGGAGTGTGCTACGATAACGTTCCTTGTACCGTAATCAACTGTCTTTTTTACCAAATAAGATTCCCTAATCTTATTCTTACCATTCAGAAGATTGTCAAAAAAGGAGTGTAGTTCTTGCATACCCATTTGTATTGTATAGAGTAGATTATCTATATTCTTACCAGATATATTCATACCCATGTTTTCAAGAAGATTTACATTTGATAATATCTTTATATAGATATCGTTAACTTCATCTTTCTGTATTTGCCCAGATTTCTCTATAGTTATGTCTCTTAACCCGGCAGGTATTACACTAAGTCTGTTAATAAATATACGATCACTATCCTTGGCTATTTTGAATTGATTTATCAATTCCTTTCTCGACGCTGTTCCAGTTGATGGTATCTTAAGTTTAGATAGATGTGTTACATAGTAGGTATATCCAGTATATCCATCCTCCCCGTTCGATAGATCAAATACTCCTGTTTTTTCATTGAATTTGACATACGTCTTACCTCTAACAATATCTTTGTGTTGGCTTATAGCCGAGGTAATCTTATAAAAGAGTTCCTGGTTAACAAAATTTCTTACAAGATCAATATAACCTTCACTCTCGTTTCTTTCTTTTGTATGTAGCGTCCCAAATATTTCTTCCGAAAATAAACCTTCAGGATGGAAGTTATCAGACGAGGCAGTAAAAATGGCTACCGAACTTACCCGTCGAATTACCGGAAGTGTATGTTCCTTATAAAAAAAGACTTTTATGGAATGTTTTACCATAGCGGCTCCTCTGTTTTTAATTCTTGTTCAAATAAAGATATTAACTGTTTTAATGATAAAGATACCATGTAGGGAGGGGATGAATTATGGACTTTTTAAAAACAATGAAATCGGTACTTAATGTTGACGACTCAGGGATAGTGCTTAGAATTGAAAATTTCAAGAATGATATTATACAAGCATCTTCAGAGCATTTAAAGTACTTGTCGACATACACTGTTGGTACGGAGAGAATAATATTTTCGATAAAAAACGAGTATACCTTAATCGAGGATATTTTTAGATGTGAATCTTATTATAAATTCGGTGAGTTATGTAAGCATATAACTGGGATAGACCTATCTAGAAACGTTGCCGCAAATCCTGTTTATCTAGCAATTACATACGTTATGTATACTATAGAAAATAATAGACAACTCAATATTAAAGAGAAGGAGAGGGTGATATATAACTTATATTTTATAATGGCTTTCAAAATGAATACTTCTTTATATTTTAGGTATTATCACGATCCATTTAATGAACAAGTAGCTAGAGCTGCCTTTGAAAAGTTATCCGGAAATTTCATCATCAAAAGGGTTGGTAGTTGGAATGAGGTATATAAATATAGGGCTAATAATGAGTTGACGATTCATGCTAAACGTATAAAACGTTTAGATATTGAAGGGGCCATGTATTTTATAGCTGACGTCCAGGGTAGGTGGAGAAGGATGTTGGTTGAATTAAATAAGGTTTTGTATAATATGAGAGATGACGATTATAGTATATCTATAACATCATTATTACGGGAAGATGAGGAGAACGGATTAGTATTTAACGATACGGGTAGTTCAGTAACTGAATATAGCGATAAGATACTCGGTTTAATATATAAGCCAGATTTTTTAAATCTAGACTTGGTTTATATAATTGTGGCTCTATCCAGGAATATTACAGAAGATAAGTTATTATTTACACTTAGAAATATTAATGATGCTGAGTTTGAATATCACGATGACGTATTAACTATTATACCACTCATATTTGAAATGTCATTCTTGTTTCTTAAAAAGAGTGGATTAATATACCATATTAAGGAAAAACTAGAGGCAGTAATCCATGAGTTGAAGAATATGTGGAGTGGTTCTAGAAGAACAGAACCGCAGGTTGTAAAAGTTAGGAAAGTATTGGAAACGGTAATAAAGCACGAGAAAAATATAAATAAAAAATCGATTCAACCTATGTCAAACTTGATTCCTGTTTATATTTTCCTGTTAGCCATAAAATAAAAAATAGAATGATAATAAATAAATACATATGTGGATTAATCCACATATGTATTTACAATACAGAAATAGGTATTTCGAAGTACTCACACAACTCGTCATAAATTGTATCACGCCAATACATTGTGTCATCTGCACCGCATCTAACTTCAAAGACCACAGTGGCGTATTTAGTGAAATTTCTCCTATCTACATTTAAAGTTGAATCACGTACGATATATATACCGCCTATCCATCCATGTCCTTCAGGATTATTTGGTTCGTCAAAATAATCCACATCTATTCTAACGGAAGCATTTTCTGCTAGGGTTTTAACTATAAGTGCTGCCATAGAGAGATCATTTCTATCGAAAGTAATTTTCCCTATACTGTTTATCACATAGCCTACATCGTGAAAATTCTTTGTATCATCCTTAAGGTAGTTATTTAGAATATCTACTTTACTCATAATAGTACCAAGTTCATTTTCTTTTATATGTGATATACCAATTTTAGTTAATGTAATTATTTTCCTCATAGTGATTGTATTTTTTCTAACATCGGGTACAAGTATAAATTTTAGAATCAGATTAATAGTTTTATCTTCTATAGCTAATCTATATCTAGAGATAAATGGCTCGTTGCATACTTCCGTAAACCTATATATATCTTCGTAAGTAGTGCCATTGGAGATGTTTGGTTGGTTACATATAGTAGGTGGTATATCATTTACTGTGTAGTCAGATTGGATAACCAAGCTAATAAGTTTTATACCAATTGGGAACTTGTATAGTTTTGATCCATCATTAAGATTAAAACCGTCTAGCACTATACTGTTAGATTCTTTTGTAGTATGGAATGTTTTAAGAAACTCATACAATTCACTACCTATTTCTGACCACGATTTAGTTGGGTAACTATTATCCATTTTTCTTTCCTTTGTATTAATTTACAATATTATAATATATGTGTAAAATTTTTTAAAAAAGTAAATATAAATTACACAAGTACTATATCTATCATTTATAATACTTGTGTAAAATTTAAAAATAGTCAGAATTTAAAGACGTGTAAAATAGTTGTACAACAACTAGGTCACCCTAGTTGTTGTATTATTCTAAATATTCTATAAATGACTTTACGCTTAATTCAGATGAGCTTAATGTTCTTATTGCCAAGATAAGTTCAGCTATGGCAAATCCAACTATAATATATGGTGATATAAATACCGTCATATAAACAGGTAGCATTATAGCCATCGCAATAGCAAATACCAAGAGTGGTTGTTTTCTATTATGTACTTCATATAACATTGCAAGAGATGAACCTGCTAATAGGAAGTAGAAGAGTTGACTTGTAGTTACACCTGGTAAATATACTAATTCGAGAATAAGTACAGAAAACGCTATCGACACTAATGCTTTCGCTTCTTTAGGTACTCTAGGTACATTCGATTTCATAAGGTTAGACATTTTAAATCCTTTCGGTTGTTTTAAGAGAGACCAACTCTATTTGAGGTAATAACATAGGGTTATTCCATTCTTATTATATGTGAATAGATTTTTTTTAAACGCCTATAAATGTATTTACGTTAATATATATCCTTTATCTAGAATCCTGTAGATAAGTCTAGTATGGGGGAAGTTTTCATATCTAATTTATTCCATATATTATGATCGGATATGGTGTTTAGAAAGTCTCTTACGTTTGCGTCATTGACGGCATCTGCCGGAATATTTCTTTTAAGTTTATCAATAGTGGCGATTATTTTATAATTAACATGTTGTGGATTATCTTTACTTAACATACCCTTCATCTCCTTCATAGCATGTATGATTTGATTAAAAAGTTCAGTACTGTCTACGTTCTCCCCTAGTTCGGTTATCTTTGTTAATACCATGCTATTCTTGAAGACGTACTTGTCCTTATTTCGTCCATTCATGAGGAACCAGTACCCTAGTAGCCATGATACACAAATGTCGTCATTTTTCTTATCAGGGTGGTCTACACGCCCATTCTTATTTATGAGAGATAGTAGTGCGTTTACCAACCCTTTGTATTTTATCTTGTCCCCAACGTACTTTATGGCATTTGATAAATTACTAGAACCGTATAAATTATTTCTACTCTGTTTTCCAGATCCAGATGTCGCATACCCTATACTCTCTTTAAAGCTTACATAGTACGACTCATTACGGGATACAAATCTTTGATTAATCTCGTTTAAGTTTTTTACGTTGTTCTCATCTATAATCCAGTTGAACATCTTCGTGAAGATATTTATTCCATTATTAAATAACACTCTCTCGATATTATCAATTATAGTCGACGAATTTGCTCTTTTCTCAATTATCATAACAGAGTGTTTAAATTTAACTAATTTGTCGGCAATCCAAATAGCAAATTTTGCTGTATTTATACGGTTATATTCACCGGCTGCTAATAGTTCCCCTGTTTGTGTATCGAGCGCTGTAAATGCAAGGAAGTCCCCACCGGCCCCATCTGATGTATCTAAAGTGAATAGTATATCTTCATTCATATATCTATGTATTTCACTTTCAGATATAAACCATATCATGGTGAATCCCTCATCGGATATCTCCACATACTCTGGCTCACGGGATGACCTAGCAATGATATCTTGTTCCTTTTTGGTAAACACTGACATACTAGATCCATCTGACCATATATTAAGTAAGTCTATCTCCGCCATCTGCTTAGTGTTACGCCCAAATATTATAGCATCCTTCCATTCCTTATCGGTATACCCTAGTTGTCGGTGGTTGATATCTATTATCACAATTATACCTGGATCCTTGCTAGCCAGGCTATATATGTTAGTGAGTTCGTCTCTGTTCTTTGCGTCAAAATGTTTATATAGGAATTTAGCTCCATTTTTGTATATGTTATACATATACGCTCCATCTCTATCACTCTTCATACCAACAGTTGAAGAATATATTATCCCAGCTGGTTGGTTGTTTTTTCTTGCGGCCTCTATAGCTGCCCTCATTCCATTCGCCGCCGATGATAATATTGTTTCGATGTTATCTGTATAGCATGCTTCATCGAATGTACACATAGGAAATGAGAAACCACGACCTACGTCCATCGCGTCCGTCTCTGAACTTCTTCCAACGGCAGTTATTATATTGTTGGCGAACATCTTTATTTCTAAACCGGTTTTATTATCGCTATCGTATTTTGTCCTAAAATTTAAATACGATGGTACGTTCTTGAATATTTTCTTTATTTTCTCTATATCTGCAACTCTGTTACTATCACTTTTTGTCATATATCCCGCTGATGTGTTCTTTGCATAAAAACTGAGGTATGCGTATATTAGAACATGTATCGAAAATGATTTACCAGTTTGTCTTGGCTGGATCAAGAATATAGTAAATCCTAAAAAAAAATTCCAGAACAGTGCTATATTTGCTATATTAAGTCTAAATTCTTCTGGGTTTACCCCGGACATAGGTGGTGCCTTCACACACTCCCTGAATAAATACCACGGATTTTCACTACACTCTATAGCTATTGCCATCTTTTGATCTGTAGTTAAATTTTTCTCATCAAACGGGTCTAGATCTTTTAGATCGGGATTATGAAGTGCTAAAAAAAAATAATAATTCTCCACCCCGGCTAGTTTCAATAGTTGGGCCAGTTTCCTGGCCGATTTATTTTTTGTAGTTACATGTGGGATAGCATTTGGATATAGATCCCAATCACTTTTAAATAAAATCATTATCACAATTCTCGTCAGTTTTTGAATATGTCTGGATTAATTTGGTGCCAATATCAATATGCCGATGGATTAATTCCTCTACTGGCCAAGGTGGATTATCGTATCGTAAAATATTTCTTAACCTATCAATTTTATATTTCTCATGCTTTATTTTAGCATCAATATTAATAAAGTTTGACTTATTCCCTATAAACAACGGCTTGGTATCTGATTTCACGTCATGACCTAACTTACGTATTGTAGTTTCGTTAATGACTGAATCAATAGTCCTATCTCGTAATCTGATAACCCTACTACCTATCATAGTATTCAATATGACCTTATCGATATTACTACCAATATATAATTCAAGGTATGTCATTATAACCGAAATCTCTAAATTTCGGACATATCTAATCAATTTGTTAAGCGGTTGTGTGACAATTGCGTTAGTCCCAGCTAACGCAATTATAAAGTTAATTTTTTGTAATAGAATTCTTTCTGATTTCATATGGTCTCCTATACCGTAATATATACCAAATAGTATTTTACTATTTGGAGTACTTTCCTTTAATGTTCTTGAAAACATCTAGCATCTCATCCTTTTCTTTTTGCAAAGTTCGGTTATTAACTATTAGTTTACTAAACCCAGTCATATTGTAAGCTTTCTCGGTCATCGCGACATATAGCATAGATGCAAAAACTGGAATATTTGTAATTGCCATTCTAATAGTTTCTTCCCTATTTATACCGATCCACGATAATGATAGTAACTCCGCAACTACCTGTGTCGTTATACTACCCAACGCAGAGTTATCTACGTTGTTTTTAATTTGTCTTATTGTCTCCTCCAATAGACTTTTCTCACCTAGTTCATAGTCCACCTTCCCTATAAGTCTACTACCATACTCATCGTTCGCTAGATATCTATTTAGGTAGTTTACCTTATGGAAATCTATTGATGTTTTAGACAGTTCCTTGTCTCCCAAAATACGGCTATTTACCTTTTGATAGAGTAGATAAAAATAGAATTCCGCAAACACAGTAATTGATTTATCATCATATATACTAGCCATAATCTTTCTAGAGATATTACTAGCGAACCACTTACCAAATATTCGTATAAAATTCGCCCTATAGCTACTCAAGGGATCCCCGCCAGATAACAATTCCATTTGGTACATAGCGACCATAGTTTGGAATTCAAATATATGATAATCCCTTATATGATCTTTCAAAG
Organism: Arcobacter nitrofigilis; assembly: GCA_022736375.1. GTDB lineage: Bacteria > Campylobacterota > Campylobacteria > Campylobacterales > Sulfurovaceae > BN30871. The sequence continues at coordinate 9,738 of DZCE01000031.1, forward strand.
TCATGTTTTCATGACCACGTAATTTTACTTCACGATAAAAGGTCTCTTTTAGATTTGACCGTAAATCGATCACCATATACTTTACCCCTTGGAATTCTACAAGTAGAGGCATATCGATTGCCTTATTTATATTGTTGTTTTTATCAACAAGGAAATAGAATTTATATCCATTTATTGGAGATTTAAATTCGTACATCGATCTATAATAATCGCTAGATATCACCGTCTTTAAATCATTCTCTAGTGAAAATATGTCATTTCTTATCGAATTCCAATAGTACCCTTTATAGGTTAATACTTCTTCGTTTAAACTAACGCTCATTCTCATTCTCCATTCTTTAATCTTTTCAGTGAAAATGAAAGACATTGGAGATGGTGTAATGGCTATGGTAGAGATAACAAGTTATATTGCGAATTCGGGTACTAATACCGGACACTATATGACGGACTGGCAAGCGTTTCTTGATAGAGAGAGAACAATTCTGATAACAGATAGTTTACACGATAGAGTGAATCTAACGAGGTGGACTGTCGAATTAAGGCACCCAACCACCGGTAGAATTTTGGGCGAAGAGGGAGATATTGTATACTTCCGGACTAAGATATACGTCGGCGATATTGTATCCGACGCTTTCGATTTTTGAAAAAATATAATGTAGTATTGTCAATATTGACAATACTACATTTATAATTTTAAGAGGTAACTACTTCGATATCGTCGCCTGTTTTTATCTTCTTTACGATTGAATCGAAGTCGTAGGATATCATGAAGTATCCTTCTTTCTTATTATCATCTCCTTTACCGACGAAGTCAAGTTTAATAGCCTCCCCTATAGATTGGCGACACTCTTCCCCGTCTCCAAGTTTCTCCATCTGTTCAGTAGAGTATTGGTTTAGGGCATAATTTGCCTCGGTCAACTTTTTATGGTTTACCTCAGGGAAGTTAGCAACACAAAAATCATCAAATTCCTTAGTATTGTCTACGTATTTTTTATCTACCATATTTTTTCCTTTATATGAAAAATCTATACAGGACATGACATGAACTATACAGATATAATAAGTAAGGCTAAATTTGCCTTACTTACCAATGATTTTACTACTATCTCGTTAGCAAAGAATTTATCTTCTAATAGTAACTACTGTACACTACTATTAGATAATAGCATCGATGCTACTACCGAATCTGTTTTAGTCCATTTAATCATAAATAAGACAGATTCAATATATAGCGACTCCATTACCTCCTTTAATATGACTAGTAACATCTAGTCATATCTACTTGTTTCTCACATTTACCACCTCCGTTCATTCGAATTTACATATCTAGGCGTATAACCTGTATCTATTTCATTACGACCGCCATATTGCTCTAAGGCAGCTGCCTGTATGATTGATAATGGTTTCTCGTTAGGTTTGATATCGCGTGACAAGTTGTTAGACTTTACGTACCTTTGATGTTGTGGCTGTGGTTCATGTGATCTAGAGTACTCTGGAATATCTTGTTGTACTCTAGATGATGATATCGTTGCTGACTTTCCTGTGTTTATATTCATCAAACTATTTTGGACTTTATCGACCAACGATACTGTCCCACTTATCTTTCTAGATAATGTTGCCATTTTTATAGCATGTGATTTGACATTTGTCTTAAATTCATCTATATCAAATGGACTTAAACAATTCTTTACCAAAGCTGGGAATTCAAATCCAGGTAGTCCTTCTCCGAGTTTCTTAATTTCATATATTAATGTCTCATGTGTTAACACCAAAACCATTAATGACGGTGCATCTAAAGCGTCAGTATATGCGATAATTTGACTATCATCATCTAATTTTAATAGCTTAGGTATCGCGGCTATTATTCTTTTAGCAATAGTTAAATCTGCCTTGGTTAAATTTAACTTATTTAGAGCCTCTTCTCCAACTTTTGCATCGAGTGCTGTATAATAAATCGATGCTCTCTTATATACCTTTGCTGGGCCGTACGAATAGTCTTTCCTTAATCTATAGTTGAATGGAGTTATACCACCCATATCAGCATCCATAATAGTGGGAATTAAATCCTTCGTTTTCTTCGTGAACTTGATATTCGAATTGTCAAATAACAATTTTTCTATTTTAGAGGCTGTTAGACTATCTGATAAGGAATCCCTATGTAATAGGAAATAGTGGAAGATGTTCAACATCGCCTCATTTACGATCAATTTAGACATCGTTAACATCGCCTCTACCGCCGGTCCGTTAACAGTGTCTATTGTATCAACATATGGAGTGAACCATGTTTCGTTATCCGCCAAAGGTACACCCATATTATTGTCTCTTGGTAACTTTAATTTAAGACCATCAACCTCCACTTCCACACCGTTAGCGGCGGCTGATGTTGTGACCAGATCTTTATCATTAACTGTGAGACTGAATCTACTCAGAAGACTCTGCATATCTTCTATCATTTTTTTGTTCATATTTTCCTCCTAGTATTTTTGTTTTGAGTTATATTGATATACCTGTGATATCACAGCTGTTGTTGCCTGTTGTATATTATTATGTCCAGTATTATCAACTATACTTTTCGAAAAGTACGACGAGAATAGGGATGGGTATATATACGCCTCGGTGGGACGCCTATTTCTAGATATAGATAACTCACTTAATATCATTGGGGAGAATTTAAATGTTACCTCAGCCGTCTCTAAATCATATGTCGCGTCAACTCCTGTCAGTAGCATATTACGTAAAGTCACTCTAATGCCACGTAGAGCTATAATTGCAGATCTTTCAATCTCCATGTCTCCCCACGACGGATCCGATGCTATAATAGCCTTACCTGGATGTATAATATCTTCCACATAAGGATCGTTAGATATAACTGCGGAGAATTGAAACGATGAGAACCCGGATCTCACTAGTATGGAGGATAGAGCCTCATATAGCTGCCTGGCTTTTATTGTAGATTCTGACTGATCGTTTATACGACTTAATATGAATTGATCTAGGTCATATAGACTATTTATAGCCGTCGATATGGCATCCGATCTATCTACTATAACGGGTACCATACATTCTGCAAAGATATGTCGCTGTCCGATGATATCCAGTAATGCAAGTCTATCCGACTTACCCAGAATACCGTGGATTTTGAAATGTCTAAATATTCCTAATTCTATGAACTCATTGACAGGTGTCTCTATCTGATATAGCATTCTACTTAGCATATCCGCCATAGGTGAGTCTTCGTCTGGTAGAAAATCATTCCAGTTCCTATCATTTCTCCCATCCTTATAAGCTCCATTCTGAAGACCTACAAAACTATTGGTTATTGTCGTCTCGAATCCGTGATGTAGACAATCCATATGTGGGATAAGTTTTATATCATCATTTTCTACTATGTCAACATTACCGTGTTCACTTAATACTTCATCCAATAGCACCTTTTTCACAATATTGTTAGAGGAACCAACATAGTGTCTCTGTTTGTTTCTGTCATCGTTAATATCTTTCACAATATCAGCCGTATATACCTTAGGTACGTTATTTTCATATGTCGTTAGAATGATTGTTTTGAATATAACAGCAATATCTTGCGGATTATCAATTGTTAAACCATTGTTATAATGAGAATGACTTGTATACACAGCACCTGCAGTGAAACCATATAAAGTGGCAGAACCTACAAATACCCCATCTGTAGTTATCTCTACGTGTAACTTTACTCCAAATCTATCTTGATAGACGTTATCTATACTACCATCTATTTTAGTAAATTGCGACATACCAAAGTTGTGGGTATTTTGACTATGTAGATTAAGTCCAGAGGATTCGACGATATCGTACGCGGACGGAGCAGCTGATGGGCCATTAACCGCCTTCACGTACCTATCAATTGCACTTTCTGTAACCGCCGACGTTGAATTAAATAACCTGACATATTCGTGTGTTGGGGGTAGTAGTATGAAATACGGCCATACTTTAAACTGATAGTTTGTTCTACTATCGCGCGGTGTGTACATCGGTATACTTGTATCCTTCACTATTGCTGTATTACCGAGCCTATCATCTCTATGTATGTAATCTTCTACCCCACCATCATTTACGGCCGAGACATAATCTCTCCAATCCATTGTTAAATCCTTTCATTTATATAAATTAACATAAGATGTATATCTCTCTTCAAGGTAGAGAAAGCATTTTTACCAATCACTTCCCCGGTTAAAAAATTTTCCCATGAAGAAGTGTCTACCTCTTTGAGTATCTTGTTAATAGCATCATGACCTGATGCACCGCTTCTTTCGACTATATAATAATCTCTGACTTTGTTGGATAGCTCCACATCAATGGCCACATTGACAAGCGACGTGGAGTGTCCACTGAATTCAAAATCCACATTATCGTGTTTATTGGAAGATAAGAGTAGCTCAAGTCCGGACCATCCCTGTTGTCGACATAGGCATATGGCCGACGCATGGTAATTATATAGCACATCCTCAGCCGAAGTATTACCAGGTAACTTCAATGTATATGATGGTTTTCTAGGTGATGGTAGGATTGGGGAATGCATAATCCACGTCAACGGATAGAGATTACTTAATCTTTCTATAGACGGATCCCATTCAGTACTTTGTAGCACTGATATGATGTCAAGCGCCTGGTTAGTATATTCACCTAGCCCCATATCTCTTAAGATGTAATCAAGTCCGTACGCGGCTAACTCAACTGGGTGGGTGAATTTCTCTGTTACTATATGGTTTATATGTGACACTTCGGTATCGTCTGACGAAGACTCACCGATTTTATTGTCGACAACAACACAAGTACTACCTTTATTATCAGTAGCTTTGTTATACATATAAGTGACTGCTGTAGACTTACTATCAACACCCTGTATGTATTTCGCGAGGACCAAGTACACCTCAGCTTTTATCCTGGTTATAATCTCCGTGATGGCAAGATCTTTTGTTATAGCATATGATTTTAAATTATCATTTGCTCTCACAGTTTTCTCGACCCACGTTGTTATATACGTGGTCATTCTTTTATCTGCCGGTAATTTGACCAAATACGGTTTAGCTAAACCATAGATAAGTGAGGGCTTTTTTGTCGTTGAGGAGTTACCCTTAATAAATCTATATGCGGCTAGATATATAGATAGGCAACTTCTATAGAATAAAGTTAGCGCTATCAACTCTGTATACTCCACCCTACTATAAGTAGTCTTTCTTTCATCAGATGAAGAGATCTTTGCAATTTCTTCATCGGACTTTATTTCTTCCGGTACTTCTATTTTTTCAGAAACGAAGTCATAGAATTTATAGAAGTTGATAGTCTCCAATAGTGCGACTATTAACTCCTCTATGGATACATCTTTAGTGTGATTATCTGTAACACTTTTAATGTCGCGAATCAAATCAAATATATTCATTTTGATTTCATCCGATACGGTTAACAGATATTGGTTAATGAACTTTGTCTGTAACTCCTTTGTTGCTACTATGTCAGCTTTGCTACCCTTAGCATAAGGTGTGACGTAAAATGATATCGTCTCACTTTTATTTCCAGTAGTCAGGATGTATTCCTGTGATAGCGTTGGTGACACAGAATATACTATAGTTAGATTTACCAATTTCTCTCCTTCTTTTTATTTTGTATACCATGTTTATAATATATTATTCAAAAATATTAGAAAACCCTATTATAGTAGTCGACTACTCGCGGGTCCACTCTTATTATACTTTTAAAATACTCATCCCTAGAAGTGGAGATAGTATCTAATTTGAGTTTCTTCGGATTCTTAGCTCTAGAGATGGCAACATAAAATTGATGCGGTAAGAATATGTTATCTATATTACATACGAGATTATCTATACTCATTCCTTGCGATTTATGGATACTAATGGCAAATGCTAGTTTTAATGGAAATTGACTCATTATATACGCTGTATTTTCAACATATTCATCGCCTATTAGTTTTCTTTTCTCATATTTGAAGTCATTTCTCTCTAGGGCTATTGTCTTTCTATCTTTCCTAACATAAATTATGTCAGTTTCTATTTTAACGACCACCCCCCTATCACCATTTATACATATTCCTGGTTTGTTAATGGTAAACAAAACCGGAGCGCCTACTTTCAGAGCTAAACACTCCGACGTTATTAGACTATTTTTCCACGCTATCACCTCGCTTGAACTTAATTGTTTATCTAGATGTAGACATTTCGCAATTATCCTATGTTCATCACCAACTATCTTATCTAGTTCTTGTAAATTCATCTCATTAGCTTCATAATTCCTAGGAAATAGATAGGTACAATCATTGTACTTCACTTCATCGTTATCACAAAGTATATTCAAATATGAGATCACTTTATCATCGCATACTCCAACTCTTATTTTATTTATAATATCTGTAAATTCAATATCGGAATTTCTTTTCATCTCTGTTAAATTCACAATCTTTAGATTTAAAGTCTTCCAAACGGTACTTTCAAATGCAAAGACATGTCCATTTTTATCATACATTTCTCTTTCTTTTAATACTGGAGGTAATTGATAAAAGTCTCCAACTAAAAGCAGAGACCCTTTGTATCTGGCCTGGTTTAATCTATATGCGATCATTTCCATCATATTCGAACTTATCATAGATACTTCATCTATGATAATAAGCGTTGTTTGTTTACATATTTTCTTGAATTTATTTACTCTACTAGAAAAGAGGTAATTCTTCCGTTTCAATTCTCCAATATCTGAACAAATACCTAAAGCGAAAAAACTATGCACAGTTTGCCCGTTTATATTTACCGCACTTATACCAGTGCTGCCAAGTGGTATGACATCACCTTTATTAGTAGCTTTATAATATTTTATAATCTCTCTAGTGAGATAGCTTTTCCCAACACCACCACCGCCTGTTAAAAACACATTTTGGTATCTAGCCAATATAGTTACGAATTCGTCTAAGTTCATCTTGTTCTCCTATTATCAGTTAAAGATCATAAAGAAAAGAAAAATAGTAGACACTGGCACCCTTAATTGCCCACCATTTTTCTATAATACAGAACTTCTAGTTGACTGTAATTTAATATCTCGTATTGATTTGACTAACCATTCCGGTAACTCTTTATAAAAATCGGAAACACGTACTTTCGCGCCTGACTTTCTAAGTTTACATATGGCTTCGTATATAATCTTTCTATTTTTTAAAGCTCCCTCTTTTTTATCGTGCGATAAGAATGTCTTTGAGTTATACATTTTATTATCTCCAAATATTATTAAAGTTAATTCTGAAAATGGAATACAACTCATATCATTTTGTCCATATCGTTTTAGAAACTTATAGTATTCTTTTGATGTTACCAAACTACCTGTTGTCGAACGCAATACATCAATGTTTTTATTCACTAGATCAAATGCTATGTGCGTGAACATCAGTGTATGGTCCATTACTCTGAATATTGCCGGAACCTCAAGGTATCCGACAACATTTCCATTCTTAAGTATTCTATCCATGAACACCATCTTCCCAATATCTCTAGTGTTTAGGTCACCAGACGTTCTTTTTAGTATATTATAATCCGGCTTGTAATATATTAACTCTATAGATCTACCGGCAAACAAATTTGATATCTTTTCAAACTCATCCCTTATTATATCTAATACGTCGCTAGATACCCCGGATGATATATTAAATATATCGAATGGTGATAACCAACTTTTAGTCACTGCTTCCTTTGGGGAAGAATCTAATATATTCCTTAATACAGTATAGACATTTATAAACACACGTTTATATTTTCTCATATCTATCGCTGGTATCTCTCTTTCCGGATCTATTCTATCATGTGTTGGGTCGAATATAGATTCTAATGCAAGTCCAGTTGGGACAGCTATATCGAATGATGATTTAGCGTATAACATGTAGATGCTTTATTATTTTATATTCATCCCTAACAATGAAGGTAGTGTTGCTCAATTGTAATATATAATCTCTAGTCGAGTTCATATTCCTATATAAGGACTTGAGGCGTCTAGACGCCTCACCGATATGTGTTCCTAAATCAAAACTGATTTCCATCATTTTTCTTATCCTTTGAATTTTATTCCAATATATATGTATATTGGAATTTTCTTAATAGTTTCTGTTTCTAGGATTTCCCCAAAACTGTGTCTACCATATCTATGAAATCTACATAAGTAATAATAGATATTCCATTAACTTTAGCGCTCTTGGCTTTACTACTATTATTAAAAGACTCATCTGGCACAACAAGATAGTCAACATCGGAAGATATTTTATCTCGAAGTTTACCTCCTCTACTTGATATAAACGCTTCAAATTCGCCTCTAGTCATTGGACCTTTACCAGTGGCTACAATTATTTTTCCGGAGAGTGACGAATCAACATTTTTCAATGTCGTCTCCTCACCGGCATCTACTGTAGGTTTTATAACATCCATTAGTCTCGTATAATAATCTATATTTTTTTTCATAAAACTAATATAGATATCTGCCGTAACCGAACCAATTCCATCGATAGAAATCAATTCATCGTATGTTATTTTAAACAATGAAGACGTTACATCTCTTTTCTCTAACATAAGGTAATCAACTATCTTACCGCCTATTGTTCTCCCGACCGTTGGTATCATCAGAGATTTTATGAAAACGATGATGTCACGTCCTATTGAATTTCGGATGCTACTTAATAATCTCGTTGTAGATTTAGATTTTCCTAGATCATTCTCTGTGATGTGATATAAATCGACAGGGGAAGATATCTTCTTCTCGTTTATTAATTTACGTATTGTCATTTCCGATACATATTTAATATCCATAAAATCTTTACTTACGAAAGCTATCATTAATTTTGCATTCCTCTCTGGACAATTGATATTATCACATCTTTCATATTG
>DZCE01000112.1 GCA_022736375.1 Arcobacter nitrofigilis
CTTGTGTATTTCTAATATATGACATAGCATTCATAGCCATACCGATATCTGCCATAGTAAAAAATTTCCCACTAGGATCCACATACCTAATCGGATTCCCACCTGCATAAATGTAGTCGTTGAGCGTGATTGGTTCAGCTATACGACCTTCGTAAGGGTCAATGCTTGTGAATCTTGCTTGTTGTGGACTATAGTATCTCGCCCTCAAATAGTAGTTCTCTGTCTCAGGGTCAAGCTGTTCCCCAGTATAAAGGAAGCTATTCTCGCTCGTCCCATTATGTTCGCTTAGTTCACCATACGGAGTGTAGCTATAGCTATCGGTTAGCTTCTCACTACTATCTACCAACCCTCTTGTGCTTCCCAAAGCATCGGTGAGATAGAAATGTGTGCCATTATGTAAAAGATCATTTCCGTAAGTATAACCTATTTTTGTCCCATTTTCTTTGGATTCTGTGATGACTTGTGCATACGGTGTATTGGTATCTATGAGATAAGTCGTCGTGCCGTTTGTTGTAGTTTTGGCGATACGGTTATCGTTTGCGTCGTAATTGTATTCGACGGTTTCGGTCGGAGTTGTGACTTTGATGAGTCTGTTTTTTGCATCATAGCTATAGGTGGTGTCATCTTTTTGTATCAGATTACCGTTATCATCATAAGTGAATATTTGAGTATCTTGGGCGATAAGTTGGTCATTATCGTTGTAGTTGTAAGTTGTGTTGATACCGTTGATAGTTTTGGTTTTGAGATTGCCGACTTCATCGTATTCAAATACTGTAATCGTGTTGTTTTGTTTTGGGTCATTTGTGACTGTCTCTTTGATAAGCTGATTGACACTATTATACTCGTAGCTTACTGTTCTACCCGTATCCTCTACTATTTGAGTGCGATTGCCCACATTATCAAGGGTATAAGCGAAGCTTTGAATTATCTCACCATTTGAGTTTTTATGCTCTATCTTGGTGATACGGTTTCTACTGTCGTAGGTGTAATGGGTAGTTATACCGTTTGGATAACTGACTTTGGTTTGTCTGCCCAATGCGTCGTAAGTGTAGGTTGTAGTCCCTTTTTCATCCGTCACACTCTCTAGCTCATTTCGTTTAGTGTATGTTTTGCTGATACTCTGTGTAGGAGTCTCTATGAGAGTGATATTCCCCACCCCATCATAACCATACGAGATAATCTCACCATTCGTATTGGTCTGAGCTGTGAGCCTCCCCATAGAGTCGTAGGTATTAGTTATCGTACCTTGTGCGTCTGTTTGGCTTTTGAGTCTACCGCTTGGGGTGTAGTCATAAGTGACTGTGCTACCGTCTGCGTATTCGGTTCGGACTAATTTATCGTGGCTATCATAGATGAATTTGATGGCTTTGTTTTGGTAGTCGTTGATTTGGGTCTGTTTGTCATAAGTGTCATAGTTGAATGTTTTGGTTTGACCTAGTGGGAGGGTTTCGGTGTTTAGTTCTCCTATCTCTGTATAGTTCCAGCTTGTAGTTCTCCCTTTGGCATCTGTTTGTGCTACTTTTTTGTTTTGGCTATCGTAGCCGTAAGTGGTGGTAGCACTGTTTGGTAAGGTGACTTGGTTGAGGAGTGGGATATCTCTACTTGTGTCATACCCATAGCTTGTCTCATTGCCTTTTTCATCTATCTTTTTGATAGGCATACCGCTGATATTCTTCGGCTCTTGAAGTGTTGTCCCATCAGGATAAGTAGTCTTAATAAGCTGATTCAGTCCATTATACTCATAACTCGTCGTATGACCCAAAGCATCGGTGACACTTAGTCTATTCCCCTGTGCGTCATAAGTTTGGGTTGTTTTATTGCCCAACGCATCTGTTTGGCTGATTTGATTCCCCACTTCATCATACTCATAAGTGGTAGTGTCGTTGGGGTATTCTGTTTTGAGTTGTGGGGTATTGGCGTGGAGGATTATTATGAAGAGGAGGAAAATGAAAATGGTTTTTATTGTGGGCATTTTTGGTCTCCTGTTTGGTTATTTAGTGTCAGTTTTTGGAGAGATAGAGACGGAGTGTTATTATCACTATCCAACCTCTACTATTTTGCCTTTATCTTCTCAGTCTTCCATCTAGCTCCTTGATAACATCTATCCACGATTGGTAATCATTTGTCTCTTCCCATAGCTCTCGAAGTTCTGAATTTTCACCCAAAATTAGAACAATAGTTTTTTTTGCTTTTTCCAAAAGCTCATCAGAGACCTCAAGAGGGTTGGCTTTAACCCATTTATCCACATCTTCACTGTAGGCATCATCTTTGAAATTACCCAACAATCTTGCAATCACTTCGATTGCAATCAATGCTTCTTCTGCCGATGAAGCATCAATATCCTCTTCATCTATAGCATTAAGGGTTTGCTCTATGAGGGTAGTATCTTCATACTCTTCTAGGTCATACACCCAATCCAACGCCGTATCATTATCAAAGTTTCCTGTTCCCCATGCTCCCATGTTTATTCCTTTTAAATATAATTTATTTCCTTCTGAATACCTATAATAATATCATCTTCTACCATTTCTTGACACTCTTTAGGCAAAAACTTGATTGGATTATCTTCAACATAACATTCTGACAGTTTTTTTAATTTGTTCAATTCTTTTGGAAGTGTTTCTAACCTATTTCCTGGTAGGAATAAATATTTTAATCTTTGTAACATACTTATTTCTTTTGGCAATAGTTCTAATTCGTTATATTCTATATTTATATCTTCAAGTTTTACAAGTTCACTTATTTCCTTTGGTATTATTTTTAATTTACCATTACCTAAATGTAAAACTTTTAAATTTTTTAAATTACAAATTTCTTGTGGAAGTTCAACAAAATTATGATAATTGAAGTCTAATTCAACTAATGTTTCTATTTGAGTAACTTCTAGAGGAAAACCATCAAAACCATTTTCACCAATGTACAATGTTTTTAAATTTTTGATATCAAATAAACAAGAAGGTACCTTTGTAAAATTGTTATTTGATATATCTAAATTCTGTAGCTTTGCATTAATATTTTCTATATGTGAAAAATTATTACCTGAAATACTCAATATTTTCAGTTTCTTTAACTCAATTATCCCCTCTGGCAATTCAGTTAAACTATTATCCCCTAAATCTAAATATTCTAAATTACTTAATTTTTCTATACCATTTGGTAATTTAGTTAAATTATTATTAGATAAACCCAAATATTTTAAATTTTTAAGTTCAAATAGTTCATCTGGAAGTTCACTTATTTCCATTTCTGCTAAATTTAATGCTTGTAAACTATTGAGTTTAGATTTATCCCTAGGTAATCCAAGTTCACTGAATGTATAACTAAAACGTTTAATACTTTCTGGTATATTTCTTTGACTGGCCCATGTAATTAAACTATCTAAAACTTTATTTTCAATCATTATTTCCCTCTACATTTTTGCTTTATCTTTTTCATAAGTTTATCATACGCGTCACTATTATCTCCATAGTTGCGACGGGCATTTGACATACCACTGAGGTTTCCACCAGTCATATCATCAATAGACCTCATAATAAGTTCTTCAATAGCATTTAGTTCACTTTGGCTGAATGGTTTTACCATATTATGAAATTTAATACGTCCCAATAGCTGATTCATGCTAATTAATTTACCGCGTAAATGTTCTTTAAGTCTTCTTACAAAGTTATTTGTTCTTCCGACATATGGCAACCCATCAATAGCTCTAAAAAGATATATTCCTGCACCTTCAGTAAGAGCATCTTTAACAAATGTTATAGCAATATCACAACCTAATTCACTAGCGATACTTTTCATCATTTGTCTCATTAATATTGTCTGCATTCCTTTTAGCTCAGATTGAATACTCATACTTAACTGTACTTCCATAATCCCAATATGCCCACTAGGGTCAACAAACATACTAGGATTCGAATTCCCATAAGCATAATGATTCTGCGTTATCGGGTCACCCAAAGTCCCATCATAACTATCCCTACTCAAAAACCTACTAGAAGACGGTGAATAATACCTAGCCCTCAAATAGTAGTTCTCTGTCTCAGGGTCAAGCTGTTCCC
>DZCE01000113.1 GCA_022736375.1 Arcobacter nitrofigilis
CGCACCACCACATACTTTCAAACACAATCACAAACTTTTATTTACTATCAAATCTTATCACTAAAAGCCCTATTTTACGGCATTTGTAGCCATTTATACTCTCTTTTACTATTAATTCATATCTTTTTATATCATCATATCTTAAGACTAAATTGTAGATAATTTGGTAGATAAATAAAAAATACACTATTTTGAGATATTATATGCTACAATAAAATCTCTTGTTTAGGCTATCGCTCTTGTTTATGTTCAAATATTTATTGTACCTTATGGGTTAATCTTTTTTAGTACTTTTGATTATGTGAAGAAATGAAGGATATTTAATGCAAACACACACGACGCTACACAATACAAGCACAAATCACGACCAGCATCAAAATCATCATAATGTTGGACATTCGCATCATATGGAAGATTTGAAACAGCGTTTCATTATATCAGTTATTGTGACTATTCCTATCTTGCTCTTTTCTTCTATGATACAAATGTGGTTTGGTTTTACTATAGACTTTCCATATAGAGATCTATTGACGCTTGCACTCTCCACATTGGTTTATTTTTATGGAGGATGGCCGTTTTTGACGATGATGGTAGAAGAAATCAAATCCAAAGAACCAGGAATGATGACTCTTATCTCTATGGCAATAAGCGTAGCGTACTTCTATTCTGCAATAACCATTTTTATCTCAGAAGAGAAATCTTTTTTTTGGGAACTTGCAACGCTGATAGATATTATGCTAATAGGGCATTATATCGAAGCAAAAAGTATATTAGGGGCATCGAGTACGCTAGAGGAACTGGTACAATTAATCCCTAAAAAAGCAATGCGTTTTACCAATAAAGATGAATTGGAAGAAGTAGATGTCAGTCAATTAAAACAAGGGGACACTATTTTAATTCATCCTGGTGAAAACATACCTGCGGATGGCGAAGTCATAAAAGGCGAGAGCATGGTAGATGAAGCATTGCTCACAGGAGAATCAAAGCCAATTTATAAGAATTTTCAAAGCCTTGTATTCATGGGCAGTACAAATATCGATGGCTCACTTAATGTTCGCATCACAAAAAGTGGTGAAAGCAGTTATCTATTTCAGGTTATAAATCTTGTGAAAGAGCTTCAATCAAGCAGATCTCATACTCAAGATCTAGCAAATCGTGCTGCTAAATGGCTCTTTTATGCTGCGTTGGCAATAGGCGCTATTACCTTGTTAGTCTGGTCGATTCTTTCTTCTTTTGATGATGCTGTGCTTCGAATGGTTACGGTATTGGTAATCGCTTGTCCACATGCACTTGGGCTAGCTGTGCCACTTGTAGTCGCTATTTCAACATCTATGGCAGCCAAAAATGGTATTTTGATACGCCAAAGAGATGCATTTGAAAAATTACACAAAATAGATGTCATTTGTTTCGATAAAACAGGAACATTAACAGAAGGCAAACTTGCAGTTAGCGCAGTGGCTGCCATTGGAGATAAGGAAAATTTACTTTATTTGGCTGCTTCCGTGGAGCAATATTCAGAACATAGCATTGCACAAGCTATTGTGCAATATGTGCAAAATCAAAAGATCGCCATTGCAACTGCTGATGAATTCAATGCTATGCCAGGAATTGGTGCTAGAGCAAAAATAGATGGTCACATAGTTATGATAGGCGGTTCTCAGCTTTTAGCAAAAGAATCAATACAAATTCCTCAAAAACTGCTTTCACTCAATAACCAAGAAGCAACTAAAGTGTGGATTGTTGTTGATGGTGTTCTTAGTGGTGTTATTCTTTTGACAGATACTATACGGCAAAGTTCTGCCGAGGCGATTGATACTATTCGATCAATGGGAATCACTACATATATGTTCACTGGAGACAATAATGAAGTTGCAGCAGACATTGCAAAAAAAACAGGAATCGATTATTATGAAGCCGAATTATTGCCTGATATAAAACTACGCAAGATCCAAGCACTCAGAGACAGCGGTAAAATAGTTGCCATGGTAGGAGATGGGATAAACGATGCACCAGCACTCATAGGTGCGGATATCGGTATAGCCATAGGTGCGGGAACAGATATAGCTATAGAGAGTGCTGACATCATTTTGACCAAGAGTGATCTTATAAATGTTGTAGACGCAATCACTCTTTCAAAGCAAACATACCGTAAAATGCTACAAAATCTTTGGTGGGCAAGCGGATACAATATTATAGCTATTCCTTTAGCTGCAGGTGTTTTAGCAAAATGGGGCATTCTCGTAAATCCTGCCATAGGTGCTATATTGATGTCTGCAAGCACTGTCATTGTAGCAATCAATGCTCAGCTACTAAAACCTAGATTTAGTTAAGTGCTGACTACCTCGTCATCTACCATATCATCAAGATAATCACAAATAGGATTGTCAGGATCGTTACATAAAGGAATGGTGGGCGATGATGATAAGTGTTCTTTGGCTACAAATATTGTAGAAACATATTCCCAATTTACTATCGCCCAAAAGTTTTCAACATATTTTGCCCTTAAATTTCTTTGATCAATATAATATGCATGTTCCCATACATCACACACAAGAAGAGGCGTTAAGTTTTGCTCTATTGGAGTATGTGCGTTTGAGGTAGCTTGAATTGAAAGCTTTTCATGCTCATCAAGTACAAGCCATGCCCACCCTGAGCCAAAACAATTTATCGCTGTTTGCGTAAACTTTTCTTTGAAAGCCTCAAATGAGCCAAAAGTTTCATCTATAACTTTTAATAATGCCAAAGAGGGCTCAGTCTTTCTTGGAGTAAGACTATTCCAATAAAAGTTATGGTTAAATACCTGTGCAGCATTATTAAAAATAGCTCCCTGGGATTGATGAATAATTTGTTCAAGTGACATATCCTCATATTCTGTACTTACAATAAGTTCATTTAATTTATTAACATATCCAGCGTGATGTTTTCCATAGTGATACTGTATGGTTTCTTCTGAAATATGTGGAGCCAAAGCATCTGTTGCATAAGGCAATTCCATTAAAACATGTTTCATTAATTACTCCTATTATTTTTACTTTCAAGAGAACTATTTCTGAGTTCTTTTGTATTATAGCATACAAGTTTGTCTAGTGCGAGAGAAATTTTGATTTAATTTTAGAATGTAGAATTGAATATGTTATCAAATTAATAAAACTATTTGATAACAATTGTAATAGATGTTATAAATGCTAAGATTGCTTCAATGGCAAGAAAAAAAGAGTTGCTACACTCTTTTGTGCCACTATCTCTCGATTTTTTCTATTTTGCCTAATTGTGCATCAACGCCAGCCATTAATCCAACTTCATCAAATACAAAAGTAACAGAATCGCTCTCTAGGCTAAGTGTGCTTAAATCTCTAGTTGCACCTAGTGTTATAGCATTGACCGTAGCTCCAATACCACCTTCCCATCCATTGCTAGCCAAAAATTTGTCATATGCTCGTTGAGATATAAAAGCTACTATTACACTTCGTTGCTGTAATCCGATTTGGAAGCCTAGTGAGCCAGAAGTTGTGCTGTAATAGCCTTGATTTGCTCCACCACTCCTAAGTACACCTTCACCATATTCACCACCAACCCAAAATCCACCTTTTAGTACAGTAGGAAATATTAAGTACCCTTTTACTTTACTTAGAAATTCTTGTCCACCATTTACTTTAGTATAAAATTTAGTTATTGCAGCATCAGCCTCAGCGTTAATTACCGTTGCATCTTTTGCAGACAATGTAGCCGTCGAAAGTAAAATCAGTATAGTAGATAGAAAAAATAATTTTTTCATAATGTATGTCCTTTTAATAGTTTATATAGAGTATCTTATCAGAATATACATAATAATTCAATTTTATGCTTATATATGTAAGTGTTATATGCTTTTAGTACCTAAATATTAGTCTTCTCACACCTTTTTCCAATTTCCCTCAAAAAACCCTTGACATTCATTTAGCAAAGTGC
>DZCE01000032.1:0-8746 GCA_022736375.1 Arcobacter nitrofigilis
AAGAGAAAATCCTCTTTGAATTCAAATAAAAATAGGTCTAAAGTTTACCAGACCCTTCCTATTAATATAAATAGTGCTGTATTGTCTTTTTTTCTTTTTTTAAGATTTGATACAATTATCTTAAGAATTATTACTAAAATCACTACTGGAATTAAAAATGAAAGTCCAGCTACTATGCCTTGGTTTATTGGCTCTAATGGTATATGGTTCACTTTTACTCCTTTGATTTTAACTCAAATTTGCTATGTATTGTTTATTGTACATCGGCAAACGCACCATACAAGTTTATATTACATATTGTTAAAATTAGATTCGATTTGAATTAACGAAATGATATTTTGATTTTTTTTAGGAGTGTTGGTTGCGGAAACAGGATTTGAACCTGTGACCTTCGGGTTATGAGCCCGACGAGCTGACCGGACTGCTCTATTCCGCGACCGAATAATTGGATGGGGTAGAGGGATTCGAACCCCCGAATATCTGCACCAAAAACAGATGCCTTACCGCTTGGCGATACCCCAGTCTTTCGTTTGGTGGACGGCATTATAGCAATTTTATAGACTAATGTCAAGAGTATTCAAGCAATAATAAAACTTAATGTTAAAGTTATGAAATGGTATAATATATGCAAATAAAAAGGATACAAATTTGAGCGAGGCAATAAAGAGAGTAGAGCAAGCCATAAATGCCATTAAACGAGGCAAAATGGTAGTTATGATGGATGATGAAGATAGAGAAAATGAGGGCGATTTGGTATATGCTGCTACATTTAGCACACCTGAACTTGTAAATCTAATGGCGAAAGAGGCAAGAGGGCTTATCTGTACACCACTCACTAAAGATATTGCCATCAATCTAGATCTGATGCCTATGGTGGCACATAATGACTCAAATCACGAAACTGCTTTTACGGTTTCTGTGGATTTGAATAGTGCAACAACTGGAATTTCAGCACATGAAAGAAGTGATTGTATCGAGAGATTAGCTAGTACAATTGCCAACAAAAGCGATTTCGTCCGTCCAGGGCATATATTCCCACTAATCGCAAAAGATGGTGGCGTGCTTGTGCGTACAGGGCATACCGAGGGAAGTGTGGATTTATGTAGACTCTCTGGTCTAGCACCCGTGGCTGTAATATGCGAAATAATCAAAGATGATGGCACGATGGCACGAAGAGATGACCTTGAGATTTTCGCCCAAAAGCATGAAATGCCAATAGTTTATATATCTGATATCGTAGAATATAGACTAGCAAATGAAAAGCTAGTAACTCTGATAAATGAAGAAGATGGCGAGATAATGGGTACGCCTGTGACAATTATCAATTTCAAAGACCACTTGGAAAGAAAACACAAAGTAGTTCAGTTTTATAAAATTCATGAACACAGCAATGTAAAATTCCACAATATAGGGCTTGATAGTGATCTCATACTATCAACAAAAAGATATGATACTCTCATAAATAGTGTAGAGTATCTCAAGAAAAATGGTGGATTGCTGGTGCTTTTGGATGCCAAAACGATATCTCACGAACAAGCCAAAGAGTTTGGAATAGGTGCTCAAATCCTAACATCGCTTGGTGTATCTAAAATATCTCTTTTGACAACGCATACAGATACTGAATTTGTGGGCTTGAGTGGTTTTGGGCTTGATGTGGTAGAGAAGATAGCTCTAGCATAATATCTCATGGTGATTAGTCTAAATATTCCAACTCCCACTCAAGAGATTCAAGTGGGAAAAAGGAATTTATATATCAAACGAGATGACCTGATAGACAGTGATTTTTCTGGTAATAAAGCTAGAAAATTGCACTACTATTTGCATAACCAATTCCCAAAAGTTAAAAAGTTAGTTTCATATGGTTCAGCACAATCAAATGCAATGTATTCTATGTCTGTACTTGCAAAAATGCGTGACTGGGAGTTTGATTATTATGTGAATCATATCGCATCTTTTTTGATTGAAAATCCACATGGAAATTATGCAGAGGCTCTTAAAAATGGTATGAATATTATAGTTGGAGAGATGCCAAATATAGCTGATGATACCGTTTTGCAAATAGAAGAGGGTGGACGAGTAGCTGATGCCTGTTATGGACTTGAGATATTGGCTAATGAAATAATAGATTGGCAAAAATCAAACCAAATAGATAATCTAAATATATTCTTGCCCTCAGGAACTGGCACAACTGCTCTATTTTTGCAAAAATATATCAAGGATTATGCTACAGTTTACACTACACCATGTGTAGGTGATGCAACATATCTAAAAGAGCAGTTTTATATGCTTGAGACAAACGAAGAGATGCATCCCGTGATAATTGAACCACAAAAAAAATGGCATTTTGGTAAACTTTATAGAGAACATTATGAAATTTGGATAAAATTACACAAAGAAACAGATCTAGAGTTTGATATGCTTTATGACCCGATTGGTTGGCAAGTGTTGTTGGGTAGTGATATAAAAGATAATATACTATATATTCATCAAGGTGGACTGCTAGGCAATACGAGCATGAGAGCTAGATACGAGAGAAAATACAAGGATTTATATGAAGATTTTAAAAACAGATAGTATTACATTTAAAAATGAATTTAAAGAGCTTCTAAAGCGTGGAGCTATGGATATTGATAGTGTTTCGGTAGTTGTAAATGGATTATTAAAAGAGATTAGAGACAATGGAAATAGTGCAGTAAAATCACAAATATCAAAATTTGATAAATGGTCTCCTGTAGATGATAGCGAACTATTAGTATCAACTGATGAGATGGAAAAAGCATACCATAACATAGATAGCAAACTCCGTGACGCAATGCAATTAGCATACAATAGGATAGAAGCGTACCACCAAAAACTAATGCCAAAATCATGGCTCGATGAAGAGGCTAATGGCATAAAACTAGGTCAAAAAGTCACACCAGTCGATAGAGCAGGACTCTATATACCTGGTGGTAAAGCAGCGTACCCAAGCTCATTACTTATGAACGCCGTACCTGCGATAGTAGCTGGAGTAAAAGAGATAGTTGTATGTACGCCTGCACCAAACAATGAGTTAAACGAACTTCTTTTGGCTGCTTGTCACTTATGTAAAGTAACTAAAGTATACAAAGTAGGTGGTGCATCAGCAATCGGAGCAATGGCATACGGCACAGAGACTATACCAAAAGTTGATGTTATTACGGGGCCTGGTAATATATTTGTAGCAACTGCAAAGAAACTTGTGTATGGCGAAGTTAATATCGATATGATAGCTGGTCCTAGCGAGATAGGGATTTTAGCGGATGAGCATGCCAAGGCTGATTATATTGCGATGGATTTACTCTCTCAAGCAGAGCATGATGAGATGGCAAGTTCTATCCTTATTACAACAAGTATGGATTTAGCAAATGGGGTTAGCTTGAAAGTTGATGAGTTTCTAACAACACTAAGCAGAGAAGAGATTGCACGAAAATCTATCTACGAGAGAGGTGCCATTATAGTAACTTCAACAATGAAAGAAGCGATTAGGCTAATGAATGAAATAGCACCAGAACACTTAGAGATAATGACAAAAAATCCAATGGATTTGCTTGATGAAATTCGGCACGCTGGAGCAATATTTGTAGGTGAAAACACACCTGAACCAATAGGAGATTATATAGCTGGTCCAAATCATACATTGCCAACAGGTGGAACTGCAAAGTTTTATTCACCACTTAGTGTAGAGCATTTTATTAAAAAATCATCTATAATCTTTATGAGTGAAGATGGCATAAATGAGCTTGGCGAGGCTTGTGCGATGATAGCGAACACAGAAGGACTAACAGCTCATGAGCAAAGTGTAAGAATGAGACTGAAATAAAAAAGATTAATTTTTATTTAAATATCTCACGGCAACACTTGTGAGAGTTGGACTTGATATTGGTTGACGCATAAGTGAATATGAATGCACCTCTAGTGTATCACCAACTATTCTACTGTAATCATTAAGACCCAACCATGTAAGACTTTCTAACGAGCTTAAAATCATTGCAAGTGATGATGGATATGAGCTATCATGGGTCTCTGCTTTACTAGCAAAGAGACCATTAGCATAGCTCCAATGTCTATTTTTGTAAAACTTCAATATAGCCTCATTGCAAATATCACCTGCAAATTCTAAATAGTTCCTATTATCAGTAGAGATGTAAGCCTCTATTAGTAAATCAGAAAAATATGCATAATCTTCCAAAAAAGCATTAACTGTTGGCTGTACATTACCGATAGAGGTATGATAAAGTGTATTATCAATAAAAACCTTGCCTATTAAACTTGATAATGAATTCTTGGCAATTTCAAGATATTTTATATCAATCTTGCTAGCAAAAAATAGACTTTTTATCATCATAGAGTTCCACGAGGTGATTACCTTTGTATCAATAATCATATTATCATTTTCCACAAAGTGTGACGCACAAAAAAGCCCATCATCTCTCATATTCTCAACCATGAAATCAACTGTTTGCACAGCTATACTTTTGAATATTTCATTGTTTGTAAGTTCGTATGCTTGTAGATACAGTTGAACCAAAAGTCCATTGTCATAAGTCATTTTCTCATAGTGTGGCACAAGCCATTTTTCATCAGTAGAATACCTATAGAATCCACCATTGACACTATCGTAAAACCCACCTTTAACCATTGATACAAGAGATTTTCCCAGCATCTCTAATAGCTCTTTATCTTTGGTTATTTTGTAGCACTCCATGAGTGTTAAATATGTGGAGACTTGTGGAAATTTTGGTGCTTTTCCAAATCCACCGTTTTCATTATCAAAAATAGATTTTGCTTGTTTTGTAAATATATTTACTATATCAATATCTAATTTAGTGGCTTCAATTTTCATTTTTGGCTTTATTGCATTTAGTATCTCGTCGCCTTTTTCATTAAGCAAATTTGAATCAGATTTATATTTCTTTTCTATTAATCCCAAAAGTTCATCAAAAGCCATCATTCCATGTTTGGGAACCGGTGGAATATATGTGGCACTATAAAATGGCTTTAATTCTGGCGTCAAAAATATAGATGTTGGCCATCCTCCACTCCGTCCATTCATAAGAGTGTAGATTTCTTGAAAATATTTATCAATATCGCTTCGCTCCTCTTTGTCTACTTTAATAGATATAAAATTAGCATTTAATATTTGTGCGATTTCATTATTTTCAAATGACTCTTGCTCCATCACATGACACCAGTGACAGCTACTATATCCAATAGATAAAAATATTGGCATGTTTTTTTCTTTTGCCAGCTCTAGTGCTTTTTCTCCCCATGGGTACCAATTTACTGGATTAGATGCGTGTTGCTGAAGATATAATGATGACTCATATTGTAATAGATTTGACATTTAGTGCCTTTATTAATATTTCATTTGTAGTAATTGTGTATAATGTGCCTTATTATTTATACTAAAATAAACTTAAGCTTGAAAGGTTCATATTGAAAAAGTTAATTATATTATTCGCAATCATAACAAATATGCTAATTGGTGAGGGCTTTGGAAATGCAACTCAACCATCATTTGTAAAACCAGAGGATGCATTCAAGGTCTCAGTTGATAAAAAAGATAATAATAGTGTAGTTGTTAAAATTATTCTTGCAAAAGATATATACATTTACCAAGACTCACTAAAGCTCAAAAGTACAAAACCAAATATGAGCGAACTAAAACCGACACTCCCTCTAGCGGTAAAATTTCATGATGAAAATATATATACTGACAAAATCGAACTAGTTTTACCTAATGATATACTAAATGATACGCAAGAAATAGAAGTAGCCTTTGAGGGATGCTCAAAAGCTGGCATATGCTACTCTCCTATTAATAAAAAATTTCCTATCAGCAACCAAAGTAGCAGCATTGGCGATAAGCTCTCTAGTCTATCACAAAGCACAAGCATAAAAGATATAGCTGGTGCAATTTCAGGTGAGAGTTTCGGATTTGTACTTTTGTTATTTTTCGTAGGTGGTCTGCTAATGGCACTAACACCTTGTATTTTTCCAATGGTACCAATATTATCCTCCATACTTGTCTCACAGTCTAGTAATCAGACTAAACCTACAATGGGAAAAACATTTATGATATCTTTGGTGTATGTAATTGCGATGGCATTAACCTATGCTACGGTTGGCATTATCGCTGGGCTAATTGGATTTGATATGAGTGCTGCTATGCAAAATCCATTGGTACTTATAGCATTTGCTGGTGTGTTTGTGGCTTTAGCGATATCTTTATTTGGATATTATGAGATTGGTCTACCATCTTCTTGGCAAACAAAACTATCTGGCATTAGTGATAATGCACAAGGCAAAGGGATATTTGGAACGGCTATTATGGGTGCGTTATCGGCACTAATTGTAGGTCCGTGCGTTGCACCAATTTTGGGTGGTGCTATACTATTTATATCACAAACTGGGAATGCATTATTGGGTGGTGTAGCACTTTTTGTTATGAGTATAGGTATGGGTGTTCCATTGCTACTTATAGGGCTTGGAGCTGGTAAATTTATGCCTCGTGCTGGTGGCTGGATGAATATAGTCAGTCGTTTCTTTGGCGTGATGATGTTAGCAATTGCACTAATGATGCTTGGCAGAATATTACCAAATATGCTAAATATGATTTTATGGTCAGCACTTGCTCTAGGATCGGCTTTTGCACTGTTTAAATCTATTAAAACATTTAAATCACTTTTTACAAAGAGTTTCAGTATGATTTTAGTAACTACATTGACAATCATAGCTATTGTCTGGGCATATGGTGCATTTAATGGTGCTACTTCATTGCTAAATCCATTAGAAGAGAATAAAAATATTAGCTCAATAAATCATAAAGCCAATATGGGATATTCGGTAGATAGACTTCTTGGTGAAATAAAAGCTGCAAAACAACCTGTTATTGTAGATTTCACAAAAGAGTCTTGTGCGTCTTGCAAAGAGCTTGAGCTTATAACTTTCCCAGACCCAAAAGTCAAAGATGCACTTAAAAACTATAAATTTATCACTGTAGATTTAACAGCAAACAGCGAAGATGATAAAAAAATATTAGCTCACTTTGGAGTATTTGGCACTCCAAACATACTATTTTTTGACAAAAATGGAGAGTATTTAAGCGATAAAACAATCACAGGATTTATAGCTCCTGAGAAAATGGTAAGTCATATAAAAAAGATGGAGAATAAATGAATATTGATGAAACACTAAAGGTAGGAGTTGTAAATACTCTAAGAGTTGCAAGAGATACGGATTTTGGTCTATACTTAAATGCCTTGGATGAAAATGAGGTATTGTTGCCAAACGCATATGCACTTGACACTTTAGTCGTTGATGATGTTATTGATGTTTTTTTATATACAGATTCTGAAGATAGAATAGTAGCAACTACCCTGCGACCAAAAGCAATGCTTGGGGAATATGGATACTTTAAAGTAGAGAGCTATAAACAATATGGTGCATTCGTTAATTGGGGACTTCCAAAAGACCTTTTTGTACCACTTGGAGAACAAAAAGAGTACTTTTATATAGATAAATGGTATGTTTTAAGAGTTTGCTTAGATGAGCAGACAAATAGATTGTATGCAACACAAAAGATAGGCAAGTGGTTTAGTACAGACACAAAAGGTATATATCCAGCACAAGCTGTAAAAATGTTTATCATTGCTAAAACACCACTTGGGTACAAAGTTGTTGTTGATGGTAAATTTGAGGGTATGTTATTTGATAGTGAAATCTTCGAAACTCTTAGTATCGGGGAAACCAAAGATGGAACTATTAAGAATGTTAGAAAAGATGGTAAATTAGATTGTTTGTTAGCAAGCACTAAGATTTCTACGCAAGATTCAAGTCAAAAAATACTTGATGAACTGAATATTCATAATGGCACTATGCCTTTTACATACAAGAGTGATGCTAAAGAGATTTATGAAACCTTTGGGATGAGTAAAAAAAGTTTTAAAAAAGCATTAACCCAATTGATTGACGGAGAAAAAATTGTACTTGAAGAAAATGGAATCACAGTCAGATAACTATAACTGACAAGAAAATGACATACAAATATGATATACTAGCAACGAACTAAATTAAAATATTTGAGGAGTGTTTAATGGAATTAATGGATTTACTAAAAGTAGGGGCAACTCTAATACAGGGCAACAAAGACGATGCAACAACTGGTCTTGATATAGGTACAATAGCAACAGCACTTGGTGGGTTAATGGGTAATTCTGGTGCTACTGCACAAGGTGGAGCAGGTGGACTTGATATTGGCTCAATCGCTGGTATGTTGGCTAATAATGCTGGTGGTGCTAATGGACTTGCTGATATAGTTGGCTCATGGATTGGTAGCGGAGCAAACGAAGCCATCACTCCAGACCAAGCTGGTGAGCTTGTGGGTAGCGAAAAACTTAGTCAATTTGCTCAAGCACTAGGACTTAGCCCAGAGAGTGCAAAAACTGCTATAGCTGATGCTTTGCCTCAAATGGTAGACCAAGCTACAAATGCAGATAGCTCCTTAGCATCAACACTACTTGATCAAGTAGGTGGAGTAAGTGGTGCTTTAGGAATGCTTGGCAAACTAATGGGCAAAGCGTAAACTTTATTATCTTCAAACAAAAGAGTGGATTTTCCACCTTTTTGTTATCTAGCAATCAAAAATCTTCAAGCTACAATTACTATTTGTTTGATATAATCATTTTAAAAAGAGCAAGAAGTGAATAAAATAAAAATAGGTGTA
>DZCE01000032.1:8846-17986 GCA_022736375.1 Arcobacter nitrofigilis
TTTGATATAATCATTTTAAAAAGAGCAAGAAGTGAATAAAATAAAAATAGGTGTAATAACAACAAGTGACAGGGCATCTGTTGGCATATATGAAGATATTTCTGGAAAAGCAATCATAGATGTTATGAGTAGTTATCTTTTGAATGAATGTGAATATGAATATAGATGTATTCCTGATGAGCAAAAACTTATTGAAACCACACTTATAGAACTATCAAATGTTGGTTGTGATTTAATAGTCACAACAGGTGGTACAGGACCATCTCCTAGAGATGTCACCACAGAAGCGACTGAAGCTGTATGTCAAAAACTATTACCAGGTTTTGGAGAGCAAATGAGAGCAGTAAGCCTTGCCTTTGTTCCCACAGCAATACTCTCCAGACAAACTGCAGGAATATGTGGCAAATCACTTATAATAAACCTGCCTGGAAAACCAAAATCAATCAAAGAGTGTCTTGACGCTGTATTTCCAGCTGTTCCATACTGTATTGACTTAATTGGGGGTTCATTTATGGAAGCTAATGAAGCGAATATAAAAATATTTAGACCAAAAGCATAAGGATATTAATGAATATTATATTTATAGAAGAAAAAATTAATGAAATATTAGCTGGGCTAGAAAAAGAGGTGATGGAGTGTGTTATGAATGAGTCAATAGACAAAAAGAATACAAATATCCAGATGAAACCTCTTGTGAGTGCAAAAAAAATACTTATAAATGCACTTGATAGTATCAAGATGGCAGAGAAACTAGCACAAGAAGAGTTATTGAAATAACTATATATCTTTCCTAGCAGTCATTGCAAAGACAGTGTATGTGGCATTTGGTTTTTTTATCTCATTTGCTGTTTGGAATTTTATATCCACAAAACCAACCAAATTAGCAACACTAGCTAAATATTCCCTGTTAAAACCTAGGTGAAAAACACCCTCGTTATCACTATGAAATGTTCCATCTTCACTATCTAAATCAGCAATCGCAATATAGCCACCACTATTTAGCATTTTATAAAACTTTTCAAATATTGCTTTGGTATCTTCTATATGATGCAGTGTCATTGATGAGATAATGGCATCAAATTTTGTATCAATATCATCAGTCGTTAAATCAAGCAGCATAGCCTCTGTTTCGCATTCAAACTCATCTTTTTTTGCTACAAATTCATTTAGCATGGATTGTGAGTTATCAATAGCTACTATTTTGCCAACATATGGAGCTATAAAATATGTTAACAAGCCAGTTCCAGCACCAAAATCCATAACAACAGAAGATTTTTTCAGCCTTGCATGAGCAATTATCACATCAGCAATCTCTTTTGCATTTTGGACTCGCAAACTACTCATATCCCAACTTTTTGATTTATGAGCAAACAGATCTTTCCCTTTTTCCATCATAAGTCTTTTATCTCTTATGCTAAATTCGTATATACAGTTTGAATATCTTCATCGTCTTCTAGTTTTTCTATGAGGACTTCTAATTCATTCATTTGCTCTTCACTTATCTCAATTGGTGTATTTGGTATAAATTCTAGAGTCGCTTTTGTGACTTCTATTTTTTTCTCTTCTAACGCTTTGCTTAAATCACCAAAAGATCTGAAATCGCCGTAAATTCTAAAGATTTGCTTGTCATCTCCACTCTCTAGGGCTTCTATATCTTCCTCAATCTCTTCAAGTCCAAAATCAATAAGCTCTAATTCAAGCTCTTCTATATCCATACCTTCAATCTTATCAAATACAAATACAGATTTTCTAGTAAACATAAAATCCAACGCTCCACTTGTAAGCATCTCTGATTTGTTTCTAACAAGTACTGCTTTTACATTTGCTACTGTTCTTGTGTGGTTATCCGTGGCACACTCTATTATCATCTGCACACCATAAGGACCTTTTGCCTCATATCTAATCTCTTTGATATCTACCGCGTCCTTGCCACTTGCTCGCTTGATTGCATTGTCGATTACATCTTTTGGTACATTTTGGGCTTTAGCATTAAGTATTGCTGTTCTTAATTTTGCATTCATATCAGGGTCTGGCACACCATCTTTTGCTGCCATTGTTATAATCTTTGCAAATTTAGGAAATACTCTAGACATATTCCCCCATCTTTTTAGTTTTGATGCTTTACGATATTCAAACGCTCTTCCCATTTTTTCTCCTTGGGTTTTTTAGTTGGTGTAATAAAATTGTCCGCATTATACCTCTTCTTGACTTAAGTATATTCAAAGTCATAATATGTAAAATGCAGATATGAAACTAGAAGATATTAAACTAACAAATCCATACCTAAATATGCCATCACTCTGCTATGATAGAGTCAAACCATCTCCACTTAATCATCCATTTTTAATTCATGCAAATATTGATTTAGCAAAAGAGTTAAATATAGATGAAAGTGAATTAGAAAGTAGTGAATTTGTAAAATTAATAAACGGTAGCTACTCTCCTAGTGGAAGTGATCCATTTGCCTCATGCTACGCTGGTCATCAGTTTGGATATTTTGTAGAGAGGCTAGGGGATGGTAGGGCTATTAATATTGGTACACTTGATGGATATCATTTGCAATTAAAAGGTGCTGGTCCAACACTCTATTCAAGAAGTGGAGATGGTAGGGCTGTATTGCGTTCTTCTATCAGAGAGTATCTCATGAGTGAAACGATGCATGGACTAAGCATTCCAACCACTAGAGCATTAGGGCTTATTGGCTCAAGACAAGATGTGTATAGAGAGGATTGGGAGAAGGGTGCTGTGGTACTACGAGTATCACCATCATGGATTAGATTTGGTACACTAGAGTACTTTGCTCATAATAAGCGACCCGATGAACTTACAGCTGTTGTAGATTATGCTATTAATGAATCGTATCCATATTTAAATGATGAGCAAAATAAATACCAAAAATTATTTGAAATTGTTACTGAAAAAACAGCCAAATTAATAGCAGCATGGCAAAGTGTCGGCTTTAATCATGGTGTCATGAATACCGATAATATGTCAATTGCAGGGCTTACTATTGATTATGGTCCATATGCATTTCTGGATGACTATGATGCTGGATATATATGCAATCACACTGATAGTCATGGCAGATATAGCTTTGGAAATCAGCCGCATATTGGAGAGTGGAATCTAGCAGCCTTGGCATATGCATTAGCTCCCTTGAACGACATTGAGACTATGAGAAATTCACTCACTAGATACAATCAAATATTCAAAAATGAGTATACAAGGCTTATGAACAAAAAGCTTGGTTTAGATAGCACACTAAAGGGAGACGATGAGCTTATTTCGCACCTACTTAGAGCCATACAAGGGCTTAGTGTGGATTATACACTATTATTTAGAACACTTAGCAGGTATGATTGTAACAGAGAAGAGGTTTTAAAACTTTGTTTGTATCATACGCCAATGAATGATTGGTTGGATATTTATGATGAAAGATTAACTAATAATAAAACTACACAAAGCCAAAGGCATACTGAAATGCTAGTGGTTAATCCAAAATATGTTCTAAAGAATTATATGCTTCAAGAGGCAATAGATGCAGCCAACAATGGAGATTTTAGTATAGTTGAAGCACTATTTCAAATAGTTCAAAATCCATTTGATGAACATATAGAGCACGATAGATGGGCTGGTGCAACACCTGAAATATTCAAAAACAAGAAATTAAGCTGTAGCTCATAAATGGAGAAATAATGAATTTAGAAGAGTTGGAACTAAAAATTAAAAATAACATTGGGATTATGATATATTTTTCTGGAGAAAAATGTGGAGTTTGTCATGCACTTAGACCAAAAATAAAAGTGCTTTTTAATGATAATTTTCCGCTCATTGAACAAATATTTTTAGATGCTAATGAAAATGCAGAAATAGCATCAAGCCTTAATGTCTTCAGTATACCGACTATGCTTGTGTATCTAGATGGAAAAGAGTTCTTGCGAGAAGGTAGAAACATGAGTATTGTGCAAATAGATGACAAAATGAGCAGAATCTATGACATTATGACCAGCTAAATAGCTCATTAAGCCTCTATTGGATATAATAATGTAATTTTGTTCCAAAAGGGGTTTAATGAGCAATCTATTCAAGGAAAATACCGAAGAGGTGCTAATAGAAGATAGCGTTAAAGCTAGTTATCTTGACTACTCGATGAGCGTTATTATTGGTCGTGCGTTACCAGATGCTAGAGATGGACTAAAACCAGTACACAGAAGAATATTATATGCCATGCATGAGCTTAGTCTTGGTTATCGTAGTAGCTACAAAAAATCAGCCCGTATTGTCGGTGATGTTATCGGTAAATATCATCCACATGGAGATAATTCTGTTTATGACGCTTTGGTTCGTATGGCTCAAGACTTTGCCATGAGAGCACCACTTGTAGATGGACAAGGAAACTTTGGTTCAGTTGATGGTGATAGTGCAGCTGCAATGAGATATACAGAAGCTAGAATGACAAAGATATCAGAAGAGCTACTAGCAGACCTTGATAAAGATACTGTTGATTTTGTACCAAACTATGATGATAGCATGAGTGAACCTGATGTTATGCCTAGTCGTATTCCAAATTTACTTCTTAATGGTAGCTCGGGGATTGCTGTTGGTATGGCTACAAATATACCCCCTCATAGACTTGATGAGCTTATAGAGGCACTTATATATCGTATAGATAATTCTGATACCACCATATCCGATTTGATGAATATCATAAAAGGTCCAGATTTTCCAACTGGTGGAACAATCTTTGGACGCAAAGGTATAACAGAAGCATATGAAACAGGTAGGGGTCGTATAAAAGTAAGATCCAAAACCCATATAGAACAAAAAGGAAACAAAGAGATTATTATAATCGATGAACTTCCTTATCAAGTAAACAAAGCTAGGCTTATAGAAAATATTGCTCAACTTGTAAAAGATAAAAGCATAGAAGGAATTTCTGAACTTAGAGATGAATCTGACCGTGAAGGTATCAGGGTTGTAATTGAGCTTAAAAGAGAAGCTATGAGCGAAATAGTGCTTAATAATCTATTCAAATCCACACAAATGCAAGTGACATTTGGTATTATTATGCTTGCTATCACGAACAAAGAGCCAAAAGTATTTAACCTTATGGAGCTACTTGATCTGTTCTTGCGACATCGTAAAACAGTTGTTATTAGACGAACTATCTTTGAACTTGAAAAAGCTAGAGCTAGAGCCCATATTTTAGAGGGTCTTAAAATTGCTGTCGATAACATAGATGAAGTTATACGCATAATCAGAGCAAGTAATGATGACAGCGAAGCAAGAGAAAATCTAATGGTTAGATTTAGCCTATCTGAAATTCAAGCTAAAGCTATTTTGGAAATGAGACTTCGTCGTCTTACTGGTCTTGAGATTGAAAAGATTGAAACTGAACTAGCAGCACTTCGTGCAATTATTGCACATCTTGAAAGTGTTCTAAAAAGTGAAGAGATGATTAATGGTATTATTCGTGCAGAACTTGTAGAGATTAGTAATAGCTATAGCTTTGAAAGGCGAACTGATATTGTAGATGACTATGATGATATTGATATAGAAGATTTAATACCAAATGAACCAATGGTAGTAACTATAACTCACCGTGGATATATCAAAAGAGTTCCAGTAAAACAATATGAGAAACAAAATAGAGGTGGCAAAGGCAAAATAGCTGTAACTACTTATGATGATGACTTTATAGAGAGATTCTTTGTGTCAAATACTCATGACACTCTTTTATTCGTAACAGATAAAGGACAGTTGTACTGGCTCAAAGTTTACAAAATACCAGAAGGAAGTCGTACAGCCAAAGGCAAAGCAGTTGTAAATCTAATTAATCTTCAAGCTGATGAGAAAATAATGGCAATTATTCCAACAACAGATTTTGCAGAAGATAAAAGTCTAGTTTTCTTCACTAGAAATGGTATTGTTAAGCGAACTAACCTAAGTGAATACTCAAATATCAGAAGTAATGGTGTAAGAGCCATTAATCTTGATGAGAATGATGAGCTTGTAGAAACACAAATTGCTACACCAAAAACACAATGGTTATTTTTAGCGACCAAAAAAGGTATGTGTATTAAATTTAAGTTAGATGACCTTAGAGAAATAGGTAGAGTAGCTAGAGGAGTTACTGGTATCAAATTCAAAATCCCAGAAGATTTTGTATGTGGTGCCACGACGATAGAAGAAGATGACAATGAGATACTAATCATTAGTGAAAAAGGATTCGGAAAACAAACAACAGCTAGTGAATACAGAGAACAAAGCAGAGCTGGTAAAGGTGTCATATCTATGAAATTAGCACCAAAAACAGGTGATGTTGTTGGAGTATTCTTTGTAGAAGAGGATAAAGACCTAATGTGTCTCACTAGTGTTGGCAAAATGATTAGAGTAGATACAGATGACATAAGAAAAACAGGTAGATCAGCATCTGGTGTTACAATAGTAAAAGTTGAAAACAAAGACATAGTTGTGAGTATTGCAAAATGTACAAAATCTGATGTTGAAGATGATTTTAACGATGAAGAATCAAGTGAAGAATAAGGAAGATATTTAAAAATATGAAGAAATACAATATAGCAGTAGTAGGTGCCAGTGGGGCAGTTGGAGAAGAGCTTTTTAGGGTTTTAGAAGAACATAATTTTCCTGTAGCAAATATGTTGCCACTTGCTAGTAGCAAAAGTGCTGGTGAGAAAATAGAATTTAACGGCAAAGATTATATTATAGAAGAACTTACAAGCACAGTATTTGAGAACAGAGATATAGATATAGCATTTTTCTCTGCAGGTGGAAGTATCTCAGCAGAATTCGCAAAATACGCAGTTGAGGCTGGTGCTGTTGTGATCGATAATACAAGCCATTTTAGAATGGATCCGAATATTCCACTAGTAGTTCCTGAAGTTAATCCTGAGGATATAGAGCTATGGGAAGAGCGTGGTATAATTGCCAATCCAAATTGTTCAACTATTCAAATGGTGCAACTTCTAAAGCCACTTGATGATTTGTATGGTATCAAAAGAGTTGATGTTAGTACATATCAAGCTGTTAGTGGGGCAGGAAAAAAAGGAATGGAAGAACTTGTTTATCAGATGCAAGCATTTTTCAATTTCACTCTTGATGATGCAAAAGTAGAAGCATTTGCTCACAGAATTGCATTAAATGTTATACCTCACATAGATACGCCACAATCAAATGGCTACACAAAAGAAGAGATGAAAATGGTTAACGAAACTAACAAAATAATGCATTCTAATTTTGCAGTTAGTGCGACTTGCGTGCGTGTTCCAGTTCTTAGAAGTCATAGTGAGTCAATCACAATTACTTTCAAAGAAGGTGTAGATGTAAGCGTAATCGAAGCCAAAGAAGCATTGGCTAATTTTGAAAATGTAGTAGTTGTCGATGACTTGGAAAATAATGAGTACCCTATGCCACTAATGGCAACTGATACTGATATGACATATGTTGGTAGAATTAGAAAAGATATATTTGCTCCAAATATGTTACACATATGGGGTGTAGCTGATCAAGTAAGAGTGGGTGCTGCAACAAATGCGGTTCGAATTGCACAAAAATGGATAAAACTAAAGGAAGATGTATGAAGTTATTAGAAAAGTTAGAATTTGTTTTTGAGAATATACTTTGGAATAGTAGGTTGTTTGTACTACTGGCTGTTGTTTTTAGTATGATTGGTGGCGTTTCATTGTTTATCGTAGCAAGTGTTGATATTGCAGGTGTTGCTGGAAATGTAATTACTGCATATATGTCACATGAACATGCTGAAGATTTTCATCAAAATATAGTTGGTGGACTAGTTGGTGCTATTGATTTATATCTTATGGCTGTTGTAATGCTTATATTTGCTTTTGGTCTTTATGAGTTATTTATTTCTGACATTGACCCTGCAAAAGATAGCAAATCATCTCAAGTCCTCGAGATTCACTCTCTTGATGAATTAAAAGATAAACTAGCTAAAGTCATCGTAATGGTATTAATAGTTAGTTTTTTCCAAAGAGTACTTCACACAAACTATGATGGTGCATTAGAGATGCTTTATTTTTCATTATCAATACTTGCTCTATCTCTTGGTCTGTACTTTTTACACAAAGGAGCGGGACACCAATGATATTTGTAGATGCATGCCTAGGAAAAAAGACGCCATATACGCCAGTATGGATGATGAGACAAGCTGGAAGATATCTTCCTGAATATATGGAAGTTAGAGCAAAAGCTGGTAATTTTTTGAATCTTTGCCATAATCCTGCTCTAGCAGCAGAGGTCACACTCCAGCCAATAGATATAGTTGGTGTTGACGCTGCAATTTTGTTTAGTGATATTCTAGTAATCCCAAATGAAATGGGAATGGATTTAGACTTTATAAAAGGCGAGGGACCAGTATTTGCAAATCCTGTTTGCAGTAGAGCTGACATTGACTCTCTTATCGGTGGCGAAGAGGCAGCTAATAAACTAACATATGTTTATGAGACTATCAAGATAGTACGGAAACAATTAGCAGATGATAAGGCTCTCATTGGCTTTACTGGTGCCCCATGGACATTAGCAACCTATATGATAGAGGGTCAAGGTACAAAAACATATAATATATGTAAAAAAATGATGTACTCAGATCCAGAACTTCTACATACAATACTTGCAAAAGTCACAGAAGTTGTTAAGCACTATATGGTGAAACAAATCGAAGCTGGTATTGATGTTGTACAGATATTTGATAGCTGGGCAGCTGCTATTGAGCCATCAAAGTATGATGAGTTTTCATGGAAATATATGGTTGAAATCAGCGATTATATAAAGTCAAAATATCCTAATATTCCTATAATTATGTTCCCTAAAGGCATACCTGCATTTTTGGATAAAGTCTACGGCAACTTTGATGTATTTGGAGTGGACTGGAGTACACCAATGGCTCTAGCCAAAGAAAAACTAGGTGAGAAATATGTACTGCAAGGCAATATGGAGCCATGTCGCCTTTATAGCCAAGAAGCTACACTAGAATGTGTGAAATCCCTAGCAGATACTATGCGAGATGGACGACATATATTTAATCTAGGACACGGAATACTTCCTGATGTGCCTGTGGAGAATGCAAAATATTTTGTAAAACTTTGCCAAGAGCTTAGCAA
>DZCE01000114.1 GCA_022736375.1 Arcobacter nitrofigilis
TCGTAAAATCTACTTTAGTCATTTTTTATTGCCTTATATATCTTATTGATGTAAATATTATATCATAAAATATCATATAAATGTAAAAAGACTTGACAAATATATCATTTAGATGTATAATTTCATCAATAAAACATCTAAATGATATAAAGGAGCAAATATGACCACCATCCAAACCCAAACCACCACCAACAACATAATTGACTTTCTCCTCTCTCCTATTATTCCAATCGGTACATTAGGATATTACCTTTGTGTAAATATATGTACTAACCAAGTGGTATTTGTAGTTTTATTTTTACTCTTTGCAATTGCTAGTTATAAAGTAGTTCATATAGTAAAAATAAAATTTATTACCTTTTACCATATAGCCATTGTTAGTGTTGATTGGTTCTTGCTTGATATTGTGAATCTATTTTCTAACAATAGTTTTGCTTCACTCAATCCAAGTATCCTTGAAACAGTTTTAAAACTTGGTTTCACTCAGTTAGTTTAGAAGGAGGGGAGAATGACTTATTTTCAAAAGATTAAATCTATAAAAACAGCAACACCAACAACTGGAGTAGTAACACCAAAGAGTTCTAGTGGAGTATCACAAACACCAGCTACCGCTCCCAAACAACAAAGAAAAAAAAGAGATAAAAAGGATTATGACCCAGCGATGTTTAGGGTAGTTGATATTATGCTCAAACTCTATAACGATGAGAGACCTACTATGGATGATCTAGTACAAGAATACAATGTAACCCTTCGTACTATCCAAAACGATATCTATAAAAGATTAAAACCATTTAACATTGAAAAGAATTGTTTCAAACAATTAGAGATTAAAAAAAAGGGTAGGGGAACTTGTTCCTCACTTTAGGTGGTTCTTTTTACTTTATAAAAAGAAGCCAAACATTCAAATTCCCAAAAATGGGACATTTTAAAAGGAGAAAAATAACATGATTACAATGGATTATAAAGATGCAGGTGCATGGGGTGCAATATTTTTTGCAATAGCTGTTTTGCTAGCACTTATTCCAGTTTTATGGGTAGGGGATGTAGCAATTTATATGGTAAATGAGATAAACCCAAATCCAACAAGGTTTGCTTATATCTTAGCTTGGCTTGGAACTACAAGTTTTTATTATTTTGTGGTACTTGAACAATTTGTTGCAAAAACACTTCTTAGTAATTTTAATAGAGATACTCACATATTTATCTATTATATTCAAGGGTTATTCTTTGGAACAATCCTCTATTTTACAAATATTAAACCAGCTGTTTCTACTTTGCCAATCCATGTGATAGTAAAAATATTTGGAGGATTATGGAAGTGGCTTATGGGTTGATCTCCAATTTTAAAAAGAGTTACGAAAAACCCTATTCGTACATCTTTCTTATAATTGTGATGTGATTATAAAAAAACACCACTTTGAAAAAAATAAACATCAATAAAAGAGACTAATCTATGAAAAATACTGTTACACCTATGCAAGATGAAGTTGCAGTGACACCATCACAAGAGAAATAAAATGGTAGAGTTTATAAATCCTGCATATTTTTTAATCACCACTCTTCTACTCATTCTTCTTATAATGAATGTAGCATGGGGAGGGGTGAAAAAGAATATAGGGTTAATTATAGCAACTGTTGTTTTTCTAGGAATTTTATGGAGAGTTGCATTTGAAGTAACACCAACAAATATTAGTAATATTCAGATATTACAAAAAGGATAAAAATTTATGATAGATTTACTCACAAAAGATTTGATACTTGGCACTATTTTTACACTTATATGGCTAGCAGTTCTCTACCAAGAGAAACTCACCCTAAAAGAGAATTTAAAATCATTTCATACAGTTTATCTCTTTACCCCAACAACAGCTATTTTACTTGGATTTTTTTTATCAAAAATAGTGCAAAATCATGGAGAGCTTATTGGATTTACCCTCATTATCCTCACATTTGTACTTTATAGACTTTTCCCACCTCAGAAAAAAGAGATACTCTATTTTAATATCCTTATGGGAGTAATTGGAATATATTTTATCTTTTTTGCAACAGCAAAACCTATAACAAATAGTATGGAGGGAACTCTACAAACAAACTCCTCTTATATTACATTTACTAAAGCCTATGGGATAAGAAATAATGCAACACATAGATACCTCCTCACTTGGAACACTCCACAAAGGGGAGATATCATCAACTTTTATATCCCAAAAGACACCACTAATCCTTATCTTCAATATATTATCAAAAATGATGGGAAAGACTTTGAAGAAGGGAAAGTAAGTATGATAAAAAGAGTTGTAGCAACCCCATATGATAGTTTCTTCTTAAAAGATGGAAGATTCTATCTCCACTTAAAAGAGGGGAATGAGTATATCAAAGAGCATTACAAAGGATACACCACCATCACAAAATACAACCAAATCTTTATCAAAGACCCATACCTAAAAACCAATCCAAAAATCCAATTTATCGATGATAAGGATTATAGAGAATTTCACAAACTTTTTCCCCATTTGTATGACACCAATATCACCACCCTAAAAGCTAATCAATACTTTGTGATGGGTGATAATAGAAACACAAGTTTTGATAGCAGATTGTTTGGTCCAATTCATTTTGAATCGATCTATCAAAAAGTTTTACACTAAAAAAGGAGCCACACATGAACAAACTAGAATATACACAAGAGTTATTATTAATCAATCTTTATCAACTGTTTGATCTTATACCAGAGTTTCAAGAGGAACAAGGACGAACTTTACATGATGTTCTTGATATTTATATGGAACCACTCCAAACAACACTAAGGGAGTCGCTAAGAGTTTATAGTGCAATAGCAAATAATCCAAATCTCACTATCCACTCATCTAAAGAGGAGATTGATAAGTTTTACAGTGAAGAGTTATTTCAAGAGGCAATCAAACCACTTTTAAACCTCTCCATAGAAACTATCAAACTTGATGGATACACAAGATTAGAGAATTACAAATTAATTCAATCATTACTAGAAGATAAACAATACAAGAGCCACTACGATAATGA
Organism: Arcobacter nitrofigilis; assembly: GCA_022736375.1. Classification (GTDB taxonomy): domain Bacteria; phylum Campylobacterota; class Campylobacteria; order Campylobacterales; family Sulfurovaceae; genus BN30871. Next base: position 3,043 of record DZCE01000114.1, read on the forward strand.
ATCCAGATTTTAATCAAAAGCACAATTGTAAAAAGAAAAAACAATATATCATCTCCTTTTTACTAAAGGGGACACTGTTCGCTATATTTGCTTTCATTATGCTTGGTATGATATACCAGCTCTCAAATGAACAACAAGGAACAATCGATGCTTTTAATAACAATGAAGAGATTATCTGTTCAAACATTGGACTTTCAACAATAGTCTCCAAACAAAAAGGGTATTACTTTGATACAAATTATGGAAACCTTATCACCAATGGGGATAGAGTTGTCAATCTAAGCACCTGTAAAAAGAGAGATACACACAATGAAAAATAATTGTAAATTTATCAACACCCTTGCAAAAACTATCAAAGTGATCAGTTGGATACTCTTTCTTGGTGGAATAAATCTCTTATTCGGAGGGTTTATTTATTTAGTACTTGGGATATTTCTAGATGATCCATTTTATAGAATTGAAAATAATATCTCTATCATAGAGTATCTCTTCTGTTCTATCTTAGCATTTGCACTTGGATATGATGGGGTAAAAGATGATTTAGAACCATCTAAAAACTAACAAATATATTTTAAAAAAAGGAACAATTTTATGGAACCAACAACACTTGATATTATACTCGTTGCATCTGCTTTAGCATTCCCAATACTATTTTGTATTGGTATTATTGTAATTTTTTCAGCAAAAGAAGATAGCCTAGAGAGATGATGAAAAAGAATTTCTCAAAAAAGTTACCATTGTTTTTCCTATGAAAATCCCATAATTAAGGAGAAGGGAGTAGGGTAACTAAATCTGAACTTTTGTGATTTTTTGAAACTATTCCCAATTTTGAGAAATTATCTTACCATTAAAATTCACCCAAGCACCTCTTGGACTC
>DZCE01000033.1:0-8617 GCA_022736375.1 Arcobacter nitrofigilis
ATTTTTCTCGCATTGCTATATCAAAAACCCATAGCATTTCCCCAGTAAATCACTAAGTTCGTATAAACGAATTTGTAATTTGTAGTTCGTGATATTTTAATCAATTAATTGGATTTAAAAATTATGAATTTCATCATTACCTGTGCTGCAGGATTAGAATCTATACTCAAAAAAGAAATAGAGATTGCTGGATATACAGTAATCGGTTCGTGACCGACAATGGTTCGTTTCAAAGGAGATTTTTCTGCTATAGCCAAAATAAACCTTCGATCCAGAGTCTGAAATAAATTATTTTTAGAATTAGCACAACATATAACTTCTGATTTTAATCACCTCTTTGACTTGGTATCGACAATCGATCGACCTATGTACGTACAAGGAAATCCAATCATTGTAACTGCCATTACCAAACAGTCCTTATTGACCAGTACGCCAACCATTCAAAGTATCGTAAAAAAATCTATCGTCAAAAAAATATTAAACGGTAAAGAATGACAACTTCCGGAGGATCATAACAAAGAAATAGTAGAAATACTTGTTCATATAGAACGCGATATGTGTTCAATTTTACTCAACACTACTGGTGAATCACTTCACAAAAGATGATATAAAAAAGCAACAGGAGAAGCACCAATCAACGAAGCATTAGCAGCATGATTATTGCTTTTATCATGACGAAAATTTAGCGAACCACTCTACGATTTTTTTTGTGGAAGTGGGACTATTGCTATAGAAGCAGCATTACTCGCCAAAAACATTGCACCATGAATGTTTAGAAAATTTGCTTTTCAGGGATTTGATCGATATGATCAGATACTATTTGACAAAGAAATTGAATCAGCCAAAAATAAAATGATGCTAAAGAAAGACCATACTATTATTGCTTCAGATATCGATCCAAATATGATTTCGATCGCACAAGAAAATGCAAAACATGCATGAGTAGAAAACTATATTCATTTTGAAACAAAAAATATTTCTGATTATCTTTCAGCTCCAGAATTGATATGAACGCTCGTCTCCAATCCCCCATACGGCATAAGATTAAATACCTATGATCTAGAAAAAATATACTACACTATCACGGCATTATTTACTAAGCATCCAAAATTACATGGAGGTGTTATCACTTCTTACGAAAATTTCACGACCGATGAAATATCAGGAAGCTGGAAAAAAAATATGTTTATGAACGGTGGTGAAAGATGTTGGTTCTACAAAAAAACTTTATTGAAGTAGTCATTGCGAGCAAAGCGAAGCAATCTAAATAATAATACTAAGATTGCTTCGTCGTTTCACTCCTCGCAATGACAATAATATTTAATATTCATATTGTATAACAATGATCAAAACATCAATCCTCGATGCAGGAAAGCTCCAAGAATTTGCCAAAGAGCACAAGCTCCAACCTTTCAGGATCAAACAGATTCGACAAGAAATATTCAAAAATCAGAATATCGATTTTGCCGAAATGACAACACTATCCAAAGATATGAGGGAAGATTTAGATAGTAATTTTTCTGTTGTAACTTTACAGGTAGATAAAATATTGGAAGACAAAACATCTACCAAAATATGATTTCAAACTCGTGATGGTAAAATGATTGAGGTAGTAATTCTTTATCACCGACAGCATGAAAAATACAACAAAGATGAGCAAGAAAAGTTAAATAGAATTACATTGTGTATATCTTCACAAGTTTGATGTCCTATGTGATGTGTGTTTTGTGTAACTGGAAAATTAGGTTTTCAAAGAGATCTTACTCGAGATGAAATGATTTCACAAATTTTATTTGCAAATAATTATATCAAACAAAAATTTGGAAAACAAGAAGATGGGACATTGTTTAGCGTGAGAAATGTGGTATTTATGTGAATGGGTGAGCCATTACTTAATTATGAAAATGTAAAAAAATCTATCGAAATTATGCTTAGACAAGAAGCAGGATTTTCTCTGTCTCGTAGACATATAACAATCTCTACAGCATGAATCATTCCATGAATTAGACAACTAATTAAAGATGAAATTCCAGTAAAATTAGCTATTTCACTTCATGCACCAAATCAAATTTTGCGTGATAAATTGATGCCTGTAGCCAAAGCATATCCACTTGAAGATTTACATAAAGTATTGAGTGATTATGTGAGATCCTCAGACAATAGAATATTTTATGAATATATTATGATAAAAAACATCACCGATACTCCTGAGCTTGCTACACAATTGGTTACAATACTCAAAGGAAAACTTGCTCATGTAAATTTAATTCCTTATAATACTAATCCTGCTATTAATCTTATAGAAAGTGATAATAATACTATGGAGCAATTTAAAAAAATACTGGAAAAATGAGGTATTACGGTAACTATTAGGGATAGTATGGGAAGAGAAATGAAGGGTGCTTGTGGACAACTAGGATATGAAAAGCTGACGAAGGATAATGAATAATGTAGGATTCTGTTCTCACTGACTATCGTAAATTTTACAATAATTTATAATGAAACGAGTCGTATATTATTGATTATTAATTCTTAATATTTAATTCATCTATATAGTCCACTGTCCGTGGATGATACCCATAAGATACCATTGTCCATTCATATGTTCAAATACTATGTACAAGCTTCTTCGATCCATTCATTCATATTGTGGATCAATTTGTGGAATGTGATATTCTACGATTTCTTTTCCGGTATATACATCGAAGATAGTATTAAGTGTATTTCCCCTTTCGAATTTTTGGTTATGATATATTTCTGGCGCTGTTACAAAGTCTACGTCATAGACAAATTTTTCTCGATATTGTCCGATTCACAAATCAATAGGCTCGCCAGATCCATCATATGTACCTCGATTGCGCGTACTAGATATCGACAATCCATTGTACACCTCTTCAGCACTGAGAACAATATCTGATCATGTATTGATATAGGTATAGGGAGAAAAACGAACTCATTGAGCTCCAACAAAGGTCGATAATGTTACAAAATCTTGATTGATAATCGCATTGATTACCATATCTATAGCTCCACTAAGATCCAAAATTCATGAAGTCGCTCCACAAGAAAATCATTCATCGATGGAACAACTTTCTGATGATGTACCACATCCCGTCAAAAGGAGTCAAAAAGAAAAAAGAAAAATCAGAAAAAAAATTTTTTTCATAATGTTTTTTTTATATAAAAATAAGATATTACTTTTTTGGTTGTATAATACAGGTATTATCGTATGTTTGCCAAAAGAACAAGTGCGCCATTGTGTGCTGGAGCAAGAAGACGATATCTTTCTACGAGATTTTGATCGTAAATTCTTTTGAGCATCAAAAGTATTCGAGCCCTTTCTTCAATAAGCGATGGATTTTGTATTTTTTTCATGATATTATCTTCATTGAGTGCGATAAGATGTTTTTGATACCACTCATAGTCATCTTCATCTCATGCGTAAATATTATATTTGTCTCCATATACTAATCTAGAAAGCATAGTACCAAATTGTGCTCTATCAACAAGATATCAAGGATAAAAAGATTTCTGTGGTGTTGTTCCATTTTCTTCGAGTCCCATAATATTGAGTTGACAAGCTATTTTAGCAAAAAATTTAAGATCTGTAGATACATGAGCAATATCATTATATTGTTCACAACTAGTTTTGTTTGTGTCAGGATAAATTCATATTACTTGTATACTAAACATAGAAAGCATTTTAGCTGCTTCTATTCTCGTGAGTGATTGTTCCAAACGAGCTGTAGTAATAGGGCATTTGTTTGTAATATTCATTTCATATCATCGTGAAAAAGCATCAGTTATTTCTTCATTATAAGGTGAATCAAAGGTATTACAAGTAGTAGAAGATTCATGACCTGTTTCTATTGTACCACAACAAGTATTGTCATAAAAACTAGTTGAATAGTCTTCATTAAATTCATTTGCACAATATAATGCACTAGGAATAAGGCAATCATCTCTAGTAATAGATCAACCTCAACCACCGGAAGGTGTAGATGCGATAATAGAATATACACCATTGATTACATGAGAGAGTGTGTCTATATATTTCATAGGATATCATCATACTCAAGGTTGTATTCATACAGAGATATTAGAATCTTCATTGTTTTCCAAAAGATCATAGAAAATGATTGCCCCTGTAGTATATCATACCTTAGGAACTAGCGTAATATTTCCTATAGCGATATTGCCTGATATATGATTGACAAAAGAATTTTGATAGGTGTTGATATAATAATATGTTTGACTTATATGTGATCATGTTGTACTTAATCCTGTTCATATATATATACTATTATCAAATCCAGACATGCTAGTAAATCACACAAAGGAAAGTCCGTAGAGAAAAAATTTTATATCAGATGCTACTGTTTCTTCTTGTCCTTCGGTGTGTAGATATATCTGAAATTGATATGGATTTCATAAAGTCAATGTCTGTGATGTTGGTGATATAGAAATATATCCAGCATGTGAAAAAGATATCGAAAGAGTTAATCCGACTATGATACATAGAATATATATGATGATATGATAGCCAAACATAACTATTTATATATATAGATAAATATATATTATTTTTTATCTTCTGAATTATGTTTATGCTTTTTTACAAATAGTAATATTACTATAGTCAAAATAAGCAACATAATAAACACATATTGTATATGGCTAATGAGCCATGTTCATATTTTTGAAAAGAATGGCATTTGGTGCCAGAAAAAAGTTTTATTTTCCTGGGTTTTTAGAATAACGGGAGTGTTTTCTGAGATAGGAATAGGATTTTCATATGTTGGACATTCTCCCTCTACAAAGGTATATGATCATCAGATAGATTCTATAAGTGCATCATAAATTTTATCTCCAGAAGCATAATTGATATTACTATCATCAGCTAAGAATCCTGGTATAGTATAAAAATCTAGCTTCATTGATTTTGTTCACAACAAAGGAAGTATTTTTAATGTTACAAATTTCCCTTTTCATGAAACTCATTTTTTTTGTGCAGTAGTTCACATAACGGAGATTGTCTCTCTTCATTTATACTCACCATGTCGTGCTTTGCCTCTCACAAAAGAAGTGTATGCAGGAAACATTCATCACACTGAATCAAATTCATTGAGCGCAAATACACTATCATCTATAAAGAAAGATATTCAGACTGTATTTGATTCGACTCATTCCATATCCATCATGACGTCAATGGTAAAAGGACATCTAGATATGAATTCTCATTGACTTGGTTCCAATCGGATTTTACCTGCGAAACTCGCTGAAAATCATAGGAATATGAGTGCAATGAAAAGTAAGAATTTTGATGCGTGGTTCATGTTTTTGTTATAACAAAAGGTAAAATTTTTGAGAGTTTGTGTTATTATATGTTTATAAAATCAGTCATAGGAATAATTGTGTTAGAATCCAACCATCCGATGAATCCATGACTATCCCATGCTTGCAATATCATTGATTGTTCCATAGATGAGATAATATTATTGATATCAAAATCAAATCGAGAGAATGGTAATATATTCGTTCCTATACTCAAGTTGTAGTTGATCTGAGCAAAATCAGAATCTTTGATGAAATCATAACTTCAAGTCGTATCAGCTACTATATCTCCTACTTTGAGATAATGTTCTGTGACTGATCCTGTAGTATACTTATATACGAAGTCACTACTAAAGTTATCTGCATATGATCATGAGAAGAAGTTGAGTTCTGTAGTGCTGTTGTTCCAGATTCCTGTAAATCCGGCGGACAATGTTCCATCTCATTTGAAGACTACGAGATATTCAGTGCCATCAGCAGGAGTATTGATAGACACTATTCCTGTACCATATTTGTTTGTAGTGATTTTTGGATTTGCTGGAACTGTAGCTGAGTTGTAATTTTGTATCCATGTGCTTCAGCTCTTTACTCGGAACCAGAAGTCTCCATTTACGAGTTTGTATCCTGTATCGTTTGTAGCAGGATCAGGACGGAATGCAGGTCTAACAGTAATCATAAGATCAGTTAAGTTTCCTATTCCCATAACTTCTACATATATACAAGCTTCATTACCAGCTCTATCTTGTGTACATATTTCACCCGTCCAGTTGGAAGCGAATGTTGTCGTGTGAGTAAGACTGTATATACTTCCTGTACCATTAATATATCGATCTCATGTGTGAATAGGTGATCCATAGAGGTTTTCAAATAATTGTGGCTCTACAGCTCCGCTGAATTTTGTAATGATATATTCATCATCTCAGATAAGATTACTTACACTACTATTTGATAATTGACCTGTGTTGTATCCACTAAGTGTAAAGGTAGCACTATGTGTTGGCTCTGTAGAAGAAACATATCCTGTCCAATCTGGTAGCGTATTATCTATCCAATATATTTCATGTGAGACGAGTGAGGTGTCTCCAGTTCTATTTTCTATACTGAAATTTACGCTTCCAGAAGTATTGATGTCTTGTTGTGTATCTCATGTAATACTTGTTGTATATATTCTTGTTCATCCACCATTGTATACGGTTCCTGTGGACCAAAAAGTAAACTGATCTCCGATATTGGATGATCCTCCGGTGATGTATCCATTTCGATTTCCGGTAAATCGTCCACCTTCCAATCGTCATGTCATAACAAAGAGATCGCTGCTCGTTAATTTTTTCCAGTTGATATCTCCAGTTCGATTGTGACTAGCAACAGTAGGACAACCAAATTCATCCAATGTCGTTCCTGTAAATTCACAGACAGATGTAAATATTCTACCGGTCAAAGGTCTATTTACGTAGATAGTCATTTTTTGTTGTCCGCCATCAAGTTGTGTAATATAATCAGCCGTTACGCTTGCCGTGAATACATTAAATAAGAATATTGTTCATCATGTTACAAACAAACTATTTCCTGTATATGTAGCAGACAATGAGCTTTCTGCTAATATACCTTGAGGACCAGTATATCATCCATAATTGATCAGAAGTTGATTTCCTGTACTTGCACAGTACAGAATTTGTGCAGTAGGATCTAAAGAATCATTGGCATTTGCAAAAAGGAAATTTGGTCCAGTCTGTTTGATTTCAGCATATCGATGAGGATACCAATGATTTGTTTTGAGATACGCCTCTCCACTAAGTAGAGCTGCAGTTCTTTGTGCAATAGCTCCAGAGAGTGTTGTTCCTCGGAATACATACACAGGATCAGTACATCCTGCTGATTCTGTACAGCTCGGAGCAACAGTTATATTATATGTAATTTCTCCTGTGATACCGTAGATATTAGTAGCAAGTACTTTGAAAGTAAATGTTGTAGAAATATAATCTGTCATTACTACTCCACCACTTGTTACATATGGAGTACCAACGATTGTTGATCCTGTTCCATTATAAACAAATTGTAATCATGTCATAGTAACTGTAGTAGCTCATCCTACATTTCCATTTGGCGCAGTAAGTACAAGATCTTGTGTGCTTGCAAGAACTTGAGATCCACTGATATATCATAGGTCGTTTATCAAATCTCTATGATGAGGATAATATGTAGAATAATTATATCATAAATCCGTTCCATCAACAGGATCTATATCTTTGATATTATTTAAAATATTTACTTGAGTAATAGCATTCTTGCTTTGAGCGGTAAGTATGATATTGCTAGGGCTTTGTTTAGGTGCATTAGGCCATGTAGGCGTTCTGAATACATAATTTTGTGTACTGGTATTTCCTACGAAATCTATCGCTCTAAAATATACAGTAAAGTACATACCAGTAGTAACGGTACCTTTGCTTATGAAGTCAATAAATCCAGTGTAATCATATCTTTCGTTGTGAAGATTAAATTCAAATTTACTAATATCATTACCACTAAATACATAATTATAGTCTGGAGTTCATGATGTTCTTCGAGAGTCAGATTTGGTGATACTAGAATTGTATCCACTAACGATAATCAAAAATGTTCCAGAATTGATACCCGCATATGTGTCAGTACCAGTGAATCTCAACTGACTATTGTTTATAGGAACATTGAGTATTTGATCTCAATCGATGAGTGCCATGGTATCTGTAGCCATAGACAGTACTGGAACATCAGTATATGAATTGAATGAGTATCCTGTAGTTCAAGTGATTCTATTTGCAGATGCATAAGTTACTGTATTATGGTTTTGTGAAATGATCATACTGTTGGAATAATCATATGCATCCCATTGTATATTAGCTACAGTCTCTCTTTTGATATCTATATTTTCTGTGGTGATAGAAGAAAGTCATACACATTGCTGTTTAGCAATTGTTCTTATCGTTCCAGAAGATATGTTTACACTATAACCCAATTGGTTTCTGTTCCATGAATATCCTAAACCACTGAGTCAGAGATTAATGTTTCCTGTAATAGTAACTGTACAAGGAACTCATGTATCTCCGTAGTTAGTTTTGTCTATACCAGTAAAGGTAACATATACTTTGATAGTATCTGGATTGATTCCTCGTTGATTGTTTGTTGTTCATGGTGCACTTACAAATGTAGAATCCAAGAGTGAATATCCAGAAAACATAGCTACTCCAGCATTATAGTAATATCTTTGATCAAAAGATTCATTAGGTTGACTACTTTTATCAGGTTC
>DZCE01000033.1:8717-17915 GCA_022736375.1 Arcobacter nitrofigilis
CCATTTATTTTGTTGGTTTCAGCTGATGAGATAGGCATATCAGGAATACATGGTTGTGCATAATAAACAATATCTACATTGTATGTTCTATCTGCATTAGTATTAAATGTAGAATTTGTATGATTGATATATGTACTTGCATCCACACTTGAAGGATTCAAATAATATAATGAAAGATTGGTACCAGAAATTGCTTGGTAATTTTTGATTCGAAACCTTCATAAAGTATACGTCAAAGGTATGAAAGGAGATCAAGTTGTTTTTAGTATATTGAAACGGAAAAGAGAATTTCATGAATCGGTAAATGGTCCATAGAGATTGTTTGTATCCCAAGTAGTTGATCATGCATTTAATTTAAGATTAATGTAATCTCCACTAAGGTCTACATTAGTGGCATCATACTTCAAAACCTGTCTTGCAAGTGACATATCATCATCAGTCAATAAATCTCTATTATGATTGAGATAATAGTATCATGTACAATATCAGAGACCAGTGAAATATTCTGGAGAATATCATAATATGTTTCATGTACCTACAATATAATGGTTGCTGCCATTATAATATTTCCTAGATACTCAAAGTCTATATTGATATGCATTCGCATCAATAGAAGAAAATGTGTACAAGAGTAGGAACAATCATAATACATACACAATTCTAGAAGTTTTGAATCAAAGCATTTTGTTTTGCAAAGATATATAAAATAAGGTTATTTCACAATTAATGTATCTCCACTGAGTTCAAACATACCATCAATTATTGTTAATTCACTATGTTGATAATTGGTGTATGGATTAATTTCTCCTCACGCAAGCAATCCATTTTGAAAGCCTATCTGTATAGGAGCAGTAAGTGTTCATGCTCCATTACATGCTATATAATTTTCACTGACTCATGTAAATATGACTTGGTTTCCACTTGCGATGACATACAATGTTTGTCCAAGAAATGGATGTACTCACGTTTGTACGACAGGCGACACTGGTTGTCATACACCACTATATGCATAGGTAAAATATAATCTTGAATTACAACGGTCAAGGAACTGACAACTTAAATTCTCCATATCTCTCGTAAACGATGTCGTTGTTCTATTTCCTGTAGGCTGTTTCAAATCATCAGCTTGAAGAGTTATAGAATATCTACTTTCTCTTCATGGAACTGGAGCTGATCATCATCGGCTCTGTCGGTCAAAATAGATGTTATGATTGGCAAGTATAGCTTTGTAATTTAATAGATTCCATGCTCAATCATCGCCTCTATCAAATGATTGTAGATCCAATGCGGTTGCAGTAAATACATAGGTATATGGCATTCATCGTCTGTTTCCTGTTACAGTAACCGTAACACTTCCACTATCTATACCAGCTCGGTTATCTGTTGTTTGAAATGCAATATTAGTTTGTTTGATTGTCCCAATCTCAGAAAGATTATCTCCTGTAAGATCATATGGGTAGATTCTATTTTCTCATGAATTCACCTCTCCAGTAAAGAGCTTAGCCATTTCTCCCGTAAGATAATTGCCTATAGGAGTAGTGGAGTTAGTTAATTGATCACTTCATCAGGTAAAATTAGTGGTCTTTGTATGTTCCCAGAATTCAGGAGCTTCATTATTTGTATATGTGATATTGATAGGATTGTGTACGGTCTCTCATTCCAAATCTGTGAATGATAATGTGAGATTAATAGGATATTCTGGAGCAAAATATCCTGTAAAGCTAGAGTTGCTTCCTGTCTGAGCAAACAAAAGTTCATAATTTATTTTTTGTCGGCTGTGAATATTATTGATAGGATTGAGTAATCGGTCTATATAAGAAGAATAGCCTGCATTATCATTGTAAAGATTATTATTGAGTCCATAAGTTACATTAGGATAATCATCAAAATCCCATAGAGCAGATCAGCTTACTTGAGTATAAAATGCCGAATCATATGCTAGGTTTATATTTACTCCTGAGATATTATCTAGTCCTGCATTGAGCGTTTGTCAGTTGAGGGCTCCAATAATAGAACCGGTAGCTACTCATGCCCAATCATCTTGAAGTTGGATATTGATAGGCTGTACTTGTCCTCATTGAGGATAGTTACTCAATACAACTTTTTCTCCAAGAAGACTGTCGATCATGGCAAGGATATTGTTGAACCATATTAATCTTGGTTTCTTTTTGACTCATCGATTACATGCTACAGGTCGTCATTGTTTACCTGCATTATCTCTATAGACGATACTTACATAAATCGGGGTTTCAGGATTATATTTTTTCGTAGTATCGTTGAAGACTATACGATAATTACCTGTGCTTTGTTTGTTTCCATCATCACAGACTTCTGAAGAGCCGTTTCCAGGATATACTGAAGCCGTATTTCCACAACTTCCTTGACTAGAAAGTGTACATGCACTAGTTGTAGTTCAATCAATTCTACATCAGTCGTCAGTAAAATTAAATTGAGTGAAATCTAAATTAGTTACATCACCAATATCATATGTAGTAGAAGTTACTAGTCAGTTGATTGTACCAGTCACGATAACTTGTACGCTGGTGGTATCGATTCCTGCCCAATCATCATGGAGATATCCTGTGATTGTTCTGATGATAAATCCGCTTTGATGTTGATCGAGATCCAAAATACATGCTACGTTGTGTGTGTAGCTTCCTTGTGTACTTGTATTAAACCATGGTCTCATTCCTTGATTAAAGTAATAGACGAAATTCGTACTATTTTTTCCTGATCGATAAGAATATCATTTGATAGTATCCCATGTTTGGGTTCCATTAAATCATGCATATCCCATATTTCTATCTTCTACATATCCAGAGATCATAACCAATTCTTCTACGTCAAAGTCAGATATATTTACTGTATTAATATCTCAGGTATAATTTTTATCAAAGTATCTCCATGTTTTTCCCCAAGCAGTCAAAGGTACTTGAGCATTAGTCAATGTATCTGTAGTTGCCCATAAAGTCCAACCTGTTTGAGCAGTACTATGATCCCATCCGTTTGCTACTTTTATTTGCAAGACAAACGATCAAGAGTTGATACCATTTTGATTGGTAATACTATTATCAGATCCATTTCAAGCATTAGGTCTGAAATTATTTCCCGCATCAAAGTCCGGAGTATTGATCCAACCGTTGCTTCATGGAGCAGTATTAGAATTGTCCAATAATCAAAATATCCAACTAAAATCATCTCTATATTGTCTGTTTATTTGTCTATGAGGGAAATTGGAATTTTGAAGTGTTGAACTATTGTTTGGAAATGTAGGAGCTACGGTGTCTTTTGTAGCAGGATTTGCTCGGAAATAGATATTGAGTCATGAAAGTGAGTCATAGGGTTTTTGTGCATACCCTACTAAATCGATTTGTGTTACAGTACTTACTCATGTATAATATCCAATAAGGGCACTAGTAAGATAATTTGTTCATGAATTAATGATATGTAATTTACCAACCGTAGTATTATTAAACACAGTATAGGGAGCGGCAGAATTTGTATCATATCACGCATATACTCGGACATAATATCCATTCTTATATTTATTGATTCCATACTCCGGCGTAGAGATATTTGCTATACTAGGTGATCGTACATTAGTCGTTACTATCAATTTATCATTTGGATCTTGCTGTCCTATACCTTGTGATTGGTCATGAACATCTACTCCATAACTCTCAACTCAAGCATCTGTAGTAATTTGGAGGTTAGTCGCTGTTCATACAACAGTTGTATTCAATATCGGATAGATATTTGATGGAGAGAAAAATACTCTATTCTGTGCAAAAGTATAGGTGAAAAAAAACACCCCCAGAATGAGAAACAATAGTATGGCTTTTGCTTTATATGCAGCCTTAGCTAGCTTGTTCATAGAATATTTTTTACAATATAAATTACGCATTTTTTTGTTTTTTATGTTTTAAAATGTGTAGATGAATATTCTCCAAAAGTCATTTTTTGTACATGATGAATATTGATACTATCAACAATAGTATCATCAAAATATACGATAGTATTTGGATATTATTTTGGATTCGTTGTTGGTAATGCATTCGTTTTTCTAATTTTGCTATGCTTTCAATATTTCAACCAATATGACTAGTGTAATCATAATTAGGATCTAGTTGGTTGATGCCATTTGGTGCTTGGTGTAAACATTGTCCATCTACAAAAGTAAAAGTTCATCATGCTACTGATTGTAAAATATCTTGAGCATCTCCTATTCTAAATACATCCATACTATCTGTTCTATTTTTTTGTCAGCTAAATAAGAAATCTATTGTGGTCTCTGTGATTGGCTCTCTATTTGTAAGAACAAGAGTGGCAAATTTTACCACACCAGTAAATCATGTTTGTTTAAAATCTACTCATCTAATCATACTCAATGCAGCACTTTTTATATTTCCAAGTCAATCGTATTGTGTATCAAGAGGTAGGTTGAAATATGGATTAATATAGAATCCATCAATCTGTATATTTTTTCGGTCATATTGTATATTGGTTGATACTCCAAAAATTTCATCTCCTTGAGTATCCACGAGAATATCAATATTGTTTTGACAGTTTTTCACCAAGTTTTCTGTTTCAGGTGCAAAATATATATTTGCTGCTGTAGAAAAAGATATATATATTATGCATATATAGAGTACTCCAATCAATGGTGTTTTAATTCTTCTTAACATATTTTGATATTATATACTAAAAGGGCATAGTAGCAGGCATTGTTCAATCTAATCTTCATCAAATACTAGCTCATGTAAGATTATAATTTCCATTGGCTAAACTATAATCATTAACATCCACTAGACCATTAGCATTGAGATCGTATGGATGGTATTGCATAAATTCACTAGAGTATCCTGTAGATTGAAGTAAGCTATATGGTATGATTTTATATCATGTTCCATTGCTTGGTATATCAACGAAGTACGTTCCACTATATACTCCTATGTTATGATTTGTATCTATCGTTCCGAATTCTCACCATATTATTACCAAATTTGCTAAGTCAGCTACATTGATAATACTATCTCTATTTGCCCCATCTGACAAATAACTTGCATGTTTAGATCATAATGTTGTTACGATACCATAGGTATCACCAAAACTAAATCATGATATATATCTCTGTGTATAGTTTATAGTTCATCCTACAGGAGAAAGCTGTACTCATGTAAGTAAGTACGATAGGGTATTCATTCATTCTGCAAGTACTCGATATTCACCACTAGCAAAGTTCCCCGTAAAGGTAGCCCAACCAGTATTTGATGTTTTGATGAATCCTGTATATATCAATCAATTGAGTAAATTATTTTTATCAAATCATCCACTATATATAGCCAATTTTATCAACATACCAGAAAGTCCTATTAATTCATTACGAGCAACTCATGCTTGTGGGTATGCTATCAATCAATAATTTACTTCAATCAAATCATCCATATTTACATTGATATATCGTTGTCATGTATTTCCTGCTCTATCGATGACGGTAACATATCCATTAAAACTATTGGTGAAATGGATATTATGGATAAGTTTGAAGACATTGTTTCCGCTGACGACATATCACGTAGTGTTGAGATATTCCATATATCCTACGGTTGTACACGGATATCATGTATCGGTACAATCTTGGGTAACACTATTCGTTCATGAGAATGAGATCACTTTGTATTGATCATCCATATCAGTCCAATTAGCATGAAATCCATTTGTAGGATTTGATGTTCGTCCTGCAAAATTTGTTCCACTCAGTGTATATTGGGTAAATCATGCTCATGTACTTGCGACATATCCTGTAAAATATCACGTTTGTGTTGGGGTGACGGTATCAATCCAAAATACATCTACCATAAAAGTATCGGTATAATTATTTCCTCCTGTTGTATATGTTGATCATGTATTCTCTATAATATTATCAAAACCAACGAATCCTGTAGTTACGTTTCATGTAATGGATACATCATAATGATTAGTAAACCATCAAGTTGTAGACGTACTAAGTGATATGTATGGACTATCAAAAGCAGAGACATAGGTGAGTTGTATTCATGTGCTCAGATTGTCTGCTACCAATCATCCTGATCCAGGATATGAATCACTGACTCCGGTAAATTCCATAGTTACATTTCATTTGGTTCGGAGTGTTCGATTAGCAGTTCCACTATATTCAGGTCACGCTATTACACTTGTTCGCACTGCTTGTACACCAGTAGATGTGCTAATATATCCTGTTTGTCGATAATATGCTTTAGAAATATATGGTCTGCTACTACATGCATATGATGTATCAAAGGTCTGTTCTAGGTTTTGTACGCCAGTAAGTGCGTCAAGATATTGGGTATAGCTACCAGTGATAATTCATTCATTAATTCCAGAAGATACATTACTATCATCTCCATTTCGTCAATTTATGAAATAGAAATCTAGATATCATGTAGTGAAACTTTTTGCTTTGAGGTAGATGGTAGTGATCAAAAAATTATTTTGTGATATAGCAGAAGCTCATCAAAATTGGTAAGCATTGATATACAGGTATGGTCGATTTTGATAACTTCATGATGTTGCTGTACCTGTTTGTAATGCAGTAATAACAAAATCTCATGGTATATAATTAGCATGTCATGTTTCCGTATTAAGCATATCTGAAATAGTGGAATACATTGAACGCATACCAAAATATCCAGTCAAAAAAAGTTTCACATCGACAGATTTCGTGGCTATATTGTTAGCATCGAGCTTGATGATGTATGGTTGGAAACATCATTGATGAATAGTGTTTGGAGCATCTATGTGCAATTCGCTGGCGTATGTCACACCAAGGAAAACAAGTACAAAAACACCAAGTACTATGGTGTACTTCATCATGTTTTCTTTCAGAAGATGGATAAACTTCATGCGTATCTATAAAGATTAAAATAGTTAAAGAATGACAAAGTCAGCAACCGGAATATATGTTTGTGTGGTGATAAATCATCTGCG
This sequence comes from Arcobacter nitrofigilis, assembly GCA_022736375.1. Lineage (GTDB taxonomy): Bacteria > Campylobacterota > Campylobacteria > Campylobacterales > Sulfurovaceae > BN30871. The sequence continues at coordinate 15,705 of DZCE01000033.1, forward strand.
GTTATATGAATCAAGAAGCATTGTTTGTTCCAAAGCATTGATCGTATCGTTGCTATCCAAGTCAAATCGTGATGGGTGCAATGGAGTTCATGATATGGTCAGATAATTTGTCATTAAGGTAAAGTCAGGATCTTTGATGAAGTCATAGGTTCAGATATCATCAGCTACAGTGTCTCCTACTTTTAGATAATATTCATTATTATAGTCAAACATAAATTCATTACTTAATGTTGCTGCCAATGTTCATGAGAAAAAATTTAGCGTATCAATATCATCATTTCGTATTCATGTAAATCACAATGAGAGTGTTCAACTTCCTTTGTATGCCATCAAATAGAGTGTTCCGCTTGCTGGTGGTATAAATGATACCATACCTAATCCATGGCTATCGGTAGTTATTTTTGCATCTAAAGGATTTTTGGATGAATTATATATTCCGGTCCATGTGCTGTTTTCATAGACAAAAATCCAAAAATCAGCATTGGCTATAGAATATCATGGAGTATTGTTACTTGCACGAAATGCAGGTTTTACGGTAAGAGTAAATTCTTTTGTTATAGAAGAGAGCTGTGCATCGATAAATCATCCTCTGCGCGGAAGAGTGATGACCTCATTACTATCTCCTGTAGTAATAGGATAATACATAACACATCACATATAAAGTCATGAATAATTATTCGGAAATTTGACGGTGAAATATCTGGTTCATGTATCGTAGGATGCAATAGTCAATGTGTTTACATTTCATGATATATATTGTCAAAAAACATTATTTTCAGTTTGACTTTTACATGCTTTCAAGCTATCTGGACTGGTATAGTATCCATCTACGAATGAGAATGCGTACGACATTGGGGTATCTTCTTTGTTGTATATAGAAAAATAAAATCAGGTTTCTATTCATCAGGTAAGTGTAAGGTTGAGTGTGGGAGTATAATTTGTTCCCAAATAAGAAAATGTAAAATCAGAAAATCATACCTTACTAGTATCTCATACTACGGTATAGACACTTCCTGCGAGGAACATAATCACACCAAAGGCGCGGAAGATATTTTTGGTTATTGATTTCATGGTAATTTTTTTTAACATATGGTTTACTTCCCAAATATAAATGTACATGGTTATTGTAAAATGTAATATCGTATAAATTTAGCATACATAGTATCTATTTATTATTGTCTTTTGTATTGCAAGGACATTTATATGTAGACAAAATCGTGTTTTGTCAGTGCTTCGTCAATATAGACACAACATTTTTTTTGCAAAAAAACAGAGGATAAGAAGATAAAAAACATCTATTTTTTGTGGTGTCTACTTCGATATTATTTTTTTGTACAACAAAAATATTCTTTACATATATCATAAAAAATGACACAATAAGTGATAAATTATCTATATGCAAACATACAGATAGCATATTTTTTTTGTTTTTTGATAGAAAATTCGTTTTTTAATCAACCATTGTAGATATGTTTTATATATAGTATACAATCACCGTGCAAAAATTTCTGATAAAGTTGTAGACTTATATATATATTTTTGATTGTAAGTATTGTATAATTTACTATACTAAAAATATCTTTATTTATTTATTATTGCGATGTCAGATGTTGAAATAAAAACAATGAGCGAACAAAAAATCTTATGACTTCGCATTACTGCTACAACAAAAATAATAGCATTTTCATTGTTGTTATTTGCTGTTCCTTTGTTGCTTTCATGACCACAATTGTTAGTAGGAAGTATAGTAAATTTTCTCCTAATGCTTGCGGCAATTCAATATAAAGATTATAAGATCATGATTCCACTTGTGATGCTTCCTAGTATTGCAGCTGTTATGCATGGTGTAATGTTTTGATCATTTAGCATATTTCTTGTATATATGATGCCAGCTATTTGGTTGGGAAATTTTTTGCTTGTTCGTAGTATACATTATCTTAAATCTAGATTTTTTGGAATACTTATCTGATGAATAGCAAAAGTTTTAGTAATTTTTCTTATAACATATATATTAACATATTTCTGAATATTGCCTGGGTTTTTTCTTAAAACTATGGGAATGATACAAATATTTACGTTCTTGATTTGATGAACCTTTGCATATATTTTTATAAAAAAATAATTTCTATTTTGCTCTAAGCCATTTTTGCAATGATATGTATTTTAGCATAACAAGCAATATCTATAAGATAGCATCTTATCTGTTTTTTT
>DZCE01000115.1 GCA_022736375.1 Arcobacter nitrofigilis
ACAGGAAGGTTTGGTTGATATGCTAACAAAATACGAAGAAAAATTAATTGGAATAAATGAGATGATGGTATCTCTAGGCGAAGAGATAGTTGATGCAAATGAGGCTATTTTGACTGCTTTGATTACTGGTGATTATTCTGTTTTTAAAGATACAAAAACTTCACTAGATGGCGTAAAAAATGATGCATCACTAGTTGACAATCAAATTGTTACTGTTTTGGCACTATTTTCTCCAGAGGCATGTGACCTTAAGTCTATGATTAGCTATCTTAAGATTACAGATGCATATGTTAGGGCGGCATCAAACACAAAAAGTTTCTTGAAAAACTTTCCATCAAAAATGGATGGCGAACTGAAATTAGATATTATTATGCCAAATATAATATTACTACAAAGATCAACAACAAATGCACTAAGATTTGCCGTGTCTATGCTAAACGAAGAGGACAGAGCAAAAGCAAAAGATTTATGTATGGAAGCCAATATGGAAGAGGGGAAATCAGATGATTTATACTCCATCATTGAAAAAGATTTATTTGTAGAGATGCTAAATGCAAAAGAGTTATCACAAGAGTATTTTGAGACGCTTTCATTGGTTAGAAAAATAGAAAAAATAGGTGATCGTGCTGCTGATATAGCAAATCTACAATTTGACACTTGTCATAATAACTAAAAGGTTGTTATTTGAAAAACAGTGGGCAAGATATAGAGATAGTCGTCATTGAAGATGAGCCAGATGTTTTAGAACTTATCGAATATATACTCACAAAAGAAGGCTACAAAGCTACTGGGTTTTTATCCACTGAATATGTAGAACAATTCCTAAGTGAAGAGACTCCAGCGCTTATGATAATAGATAGAAATTTACCAAACATAGAGGGAAGTAAATTTGTAGCACATCTGCGTGAAGTTGGCTATGAAATCCCTGCAATATTTTTAACAGCAAAAGACAAAGAACAAGATATTGTTGATGGATTTAACTCTGGTGGCGATGATTACATGACGAAACCATTCAAGCCAAGCGAACTTGTGGCACGAGTTAAATCCCTACTTAGAAGAAGTGGTATTAGCTCGCAAACCAATCTTGGTTATCGCGATATTCAAATTGATACACTAGGAAGAGTTGTGAAGATTTCAAGCAACGAGATTGCTTTGACTAATTTAGAGTTTAAGCTACTTATTGTCTTTATTTCCAACCAGCAACAGATAATTAGTAGGGATTTCTTGCGTGAAGAGATTTGGCATGACGATAATAACTTTCATGAAAAAACAATCAATGTCGCACTAAACCGTCTAAAGAAAAAGATTGACCCTGATGGCTCTAAAAACTACTTTGCACCAGTATGGGGAATTGGCTATAAATTAGCGTAATAAATTTAATTTATATATTTTCATCTTTCTTTATATAACCAAACGGTTTAAGCCATACTACTAGTAGTGGTGAAAAAATCAAATCTGATGCTATAGCCACTAGCAAGGCGATTACCGTCAAAAGACCAAAGATGAGAGTTGGAATGAAGTTTGATGTGACAAGCACCAGAAATCCAACTATCGTAACAATTGAATAGTAAAACATACCAAACGCAATAGTATCATGTGACCTATGCATAGAAGCCATATAATCACCATCTAAAGTCAGCTCTTTTTTGAAGCGATAGTAGTAGTGTATGGTATTATCCACGGTGATACCTAGGGCAATAGAGGCTATTGTAATGCTCATCATATCAAGCGGTAAACCAGCATATCCCATAATACCAAAAACAACACTTATCGGCACTAGATTGACGATTATCGCCAAAATAGCAACCTTTAGTGAGCGAAACAAAAACAAAAACATACTACCCAGAAGCAATAACGCTAGTCCAAGTGTAGATATCTGTGAGTCAAATAGCGACTGAAGCATATTATTATAAAGCACCATCATGCCCACTAGCTTATATTCATTAGGATTTAAACCTAATTTATGCTCTATATCATTTTGTATTTTATGAAGCAACTCGTCTCTGCGTAAATTTTGATTTGAATCTATTATGCGTGCCACAAAACGAACTTCACTATCCTTTACCGACACATAAGGAGATATTAGAACTTTTCTGTACTCGGGAGAGAGTTCATTGTACATAAGTGCCAGCTCTAAACTTTCCAAATCATTGCCATTTTTAAGCTCTTTTCCTACTTCGAGCAGTGTGCCTAGCGAAGCAACATTTCCAATCTCTGGCATCGCCTTGAGATAGTCATGGATTTTCATAACTGTTTGCATTTTATCAGGTGTAAACCAATACTGCGCATCATTCTCTGTGCTGGCAAACTCTTCTTCAAAGCCATCAAACTCGCTTGAGGCTTTTGTTCTATTTTTTTCAGCCTTCTTGGATACTGGGAACTGCACTACAATCTCTAGAGGAGTCGTCCCTCCTAGCTTATTGTCAATTTTTTGCATACCTTTATATATTTCGGTATCTTTTTTGAAATAATCGATAAAACTATTTTCAACAATCAGTTTTGAAGCACCATAAAGACTAATGATAAAAATCATAACAATAACTACTATAATAATTTTGCCATATCTCTCCACTATATTGGCAAATATTTTATTTAGCACAAAGTAGTTATCAAATGTCATCACAGGCTTGGACTTTGGAAGCATCATCATGATAGCAGGAAACATAATATATACACAAAGCAATGAAACAACAACACCAATATTCATCATAATACCAAGATCAATAATAGGCAAAATATCGCACATCATCAAGGACGAAAAACCAGCCACAGAAGTAAGTATCACATAAACCGATGGAACCGACATTCGCTCCAGCGTTATGCTCAAAATCTCCCGCTTAGTTAATGTACTGTTTAGCAAATACTCTTCTCTATAATTAACAATTAAATGCACAACGAGTGAAAGTGTAGTAATAAGCTGTATCGCCACATAGTTTGATGATATTACTGTAACTTCTAGTCCTACCATGGCATTTATACCAGTAGTAATCACAAGTGCCACAATGGAGATAAAAATAGGCAAAACTACAAATCTAATTTCTCTAAAAATTATCCAAAACATAAAAATCATAATAAGCAAAATAGCCGCCCCATACAATACTATATCACTTTTTACAAATCCTATCATGTCATCAGCAATCATTACAGCGCCACCCAAAAACATCTCACCATCACCTCTAAATATATCTAGTTTGGAGCGAACTTGTACTATTGTAGAGTGATCTTTTATCTTTAGTTTAGCTCTATACTCTTTTAAAGCTATTTGGCTCTTTGTAAACTCTTTTTGCTCTAGATGTGTCAACTCCCTTTTATCTTGTAAATCTACAAAGCTATTTCGTTCTGCTAAGAGTTTTCTATATAATGGGTCTGGCTTTAGATTTATAATGATGGCTGTGGTTTTAAAATCTTTGCTTACAAGATTATTTGCATATAGTGGACTTGTCATAAACTCATTTCTGACAAGTTTTTTGTCAATACCTACTGATAGTAGTGTTCTGGTATCACCCACTATATCTTGAATATCTTTTTTTGGACTCATTAACAATGGAACATCTAGGATAGTAGTTGTACTTTCCACACTCTGTATTGTGGCTAGCTCTTTTTTTATACTTTTGATAGTTGACAAGGTAGAGTCGGATAGTAGATCATCTTTTGGCGTATATGCCACGACTAGATAGTCATTGCTATCGTATCTCTCATTTACTGTCCTGCTTAGCTTTAAATCTTTATCATTTTCCAACAAAAGCGTCTCTGCTGATGCATCAAGCTTCAAATACTGTGCATAATAACCAGATATTGCCGTAACAACGAACATAAACACCAAGACCAGTTTAAAATGCTTAGTTATAAAATTTGCATATGATTTTGAAAACACAATTTTCCCTATTT
>DZCE01000034.1:0-5421 GCA_022736375.1 Arcobacter nitrofigilis
TCACTCACATATGGATTCATCGGTAGGCTCATAATCTCACTGGCGACTATTTCAGAGATAGGGAAATCTCCCGCTTTGTATCCTAGATACGCAAAACACTCTTGCATATGCAAAGGCAGAGGATAATGCACGGCTGTTGGAATGCCTAGAGATGAAAGCTCATTTTGTAATCCTTCTCTGTTTTTGACTCTGATGCTATACTGTGCAAATGCACTTGTTCGCCCACTCTTAATTGTAGGTAGTAGTAAATGCGAATGGTTTGCTAGTGCTTTTGTATATTTGCTAGCTACCTCTTGGCGAAGTGCTAAATCTGCTTTATAATGAGATAGCTTTACATTAAGCACAGCTGCTTGGATAGTATCTAGTCTACCGCCCATACCGATATATTTATGATAATATCTTTTGGTTTGTCCATGAAGCCTGAGCGAGTTTATTTTGGTAGCTAACTCATCATTGTTAGTAAACACTGCTCCACCATCGCCATAGCACCCTAGAGGCTTAGCAGGGAAAAAGCTAGTACACGAGATATCTCCTAGATTGCTATCAGTTTTGCCCTTATAGGTACATCCAAAGCTCTGGGCTCCATCTACTATCACTTTTAGATTGTGCTTTTTAGCAATCTCCATAATCTCATCCATATCAGCACTCTGTCCATATAGGCTAACGGGGATTATGGCTTTTGTGCGAGGAGTAATTGCAGCTTCTATAAGTGCAGGGTCGATATTGTAAGTAGTCTCATCAATATCTACAAATACTGGCTTAGCACCCAAAAATGCAATAGTTTCAGCAGTAGCAATAAATGTAAATGGTGTGGTGATAATCTCATCTCCCGCACCAATATCAAGAGCCATCATAGCTAGTAACAAAGCGTCCGTACCACTACTACAACTAAGGGCATGAGTAGCTCCTGTGAAACTCTCTAGGCTTCGTTCAAGCTCCTCTACTTCCTTGCCCATAATAAAATTGCAGTTTCTTGCAACGCTGAGCATCGCATCTTCTATCTCTGTCTTGTACATCTCATGCTGGAGTTGTAAATTTGCAAAATCTATCTTCATTTTTTTGTTGCCTTTAAATTATTATCAATTAATTCATAAAATCCGTACTCATCTTCTGCCTTGCCATCAACAAAACAGAGAGTATCTCCAGATATTCCCACCCAGCCAATTTGACGAGCAGGAACACCAACCATAAGTGCATATGGCTTCACATCACGATTAACCACGCATCCACTACCGATAAGAGCATATTCACCTATTGTGATGCCACATACTATCGTGGCATTTGCCCCTACGCTAGATCCAATTTTAAGAACTGTTTTTCTAAACTCATCACGACGAACGATAAAGGCTCGTGGATTGATAACATTAGTAAATACCATAGAGGGGCCTAGAAATACATCATCTTCACACTCTACACCCTCATAAACTGAGACATTATTTTGCACTTTTACACCATTGCCTAGCTTAACCTTTGGACCAACCACACAGTTCTGACCAAATGAGCAATTCTCACCAATAACCGAACCACTTAGTATATGCGAAAAATGCCATATTTTACTCCCTGCTCCGATAATGACATCATCATCAATATATGCACTTTCATGGGTAAAGTAAGAAGACATTAGCCTATTACCTTGCTACAAAATGGATGAGATTTACTATTCAATGATACTGGGGATAAAGAGCGTATATTTGATACTATATTTATAGAGTTTCTAGCCTCTTCTAGTCCGAAACCACCACTGTTTAGGATATGCTTATAGCTTGTAGTGTGCAAGTCCGTGAAACCTTCACTAAACTCAAACTCTTCACCATCTACTGTGATACTTCTGTATGTAGTTTTGCCACTTGCTCGCACCTCATCAGGTATATAGTCGTAATTCACTGACAAAAACCATCTGACATTTGCATTTTTGAGCTTCATGTATCCAGCGTTTACATCAGCATGTTTGAGATGAACCAAGTTCTCCTCATTTGCTCCAAATATCCAGCTAAGCATATCAAAGAAATGAACTCCAATATTACTAGCAATTCCTCCGCTTTTATCCTCATCGCCTTTCCAGCTCTCAAAGTACCATTTGCCTCTGCTAGTGAGATATGTTAAATCAATATCATAGATTTTGTCTGGATTAACTGCTAACTCTTTAGCAATTTTATCTTTTAGGGCGATTATAGAATCATGAAGACGGAGTTGCAAGATATTATAAACTTTTTTGCCAGTAGCACTCTCAATACTCAAAAGATAATCAATATCACTAGGAGTAAGCACGAGAGGTTTTTCACATATTGCGTCACATCCACTGCGAAGTGCAAACCCTATATGGTGCTTGTGTAGGTGGTTTGGTGAAGTGATAGCTATATAGTCTAATTTTTGACCTTCAACTCTTTGATACGCATCCACAAATGTTTCAAACTTTTCAAACTCTGTAAAAAAATCAGCCTGAGGAAAATTACTATCCATAATCCCTATCCCATCATATGGATCAAACGCTACTACTAAATCATTATTTGTCTCTTTAATAGCTTTCATATGCCTCGGAGCTATATATCCTGCTGCTCCAATAAGTGCAAATCTCTTCATTATAGTCTCCATGTTGGTTTTTCTACTACGCCTTTGACATCCATCACGATTGGTGTGCCTTTAGAGATACTAGCATATTGTTCTGTGGTAACACTTCTAAAATCATCATGCCCAACAGCCACGATAATAGCATCATAGATACCCTCTCCAAAAGGCAACTTATCTATAAAATTGAGCTTCTTGCTCTCTAAATCACTCTTGTCAATCCAATAATCATACACATCTACCTTGCACTCATACTCTTCAAGCTCACGGATTATATCAAGTACTTTTGAGTTTCTCATATCAGGGCAATTTTCTTTAAATGTAGCACCCATCACAAGCACACGAGAGCCTTTTAGTTTTTTATCTTCTTTGACCATTTTTTTGATAGTTTTTTCGCTGATTAATTTACTCATGGAGTTATTTATCTGTCTAGCGCCTAGGATAAGGTTTGGCATATATCCCAAGCTTTGTGCTTTATGCGTGAGATAATATGGATCCACGCCAATGCAATGTCCCCCTACAAGACCAGGCATAAGCTTTATAAAGTTCCATTTCGTCCCAGCTGCTTCTATAACATCTTTTGTGTTTATGCCCATTAGGTCAAATATCTGTGCTAATTCATTGATTAGGGCAATATTTACATCTCTTTGCGTGTTTTCTATAACCTTTGCTGCTTCTGCTACTCTGATTGTTGGTGCTTTATGAGTGCCTGCTGTGATGATTGACTTGTATAATTCATCTACAATAGTCGCAATTTCTGGTGTACTTCCACTTGTGATTTTTAGAATCTTTGTAACTGTGTGTTCTTTATCACCTGGATTTATTCGCTCAGGACTATATCCACAAAAGAATCCTTCGTTAAACTTCATCCCACTACCCTCTTCAAGTAGTGGCACACAAATCTCTTCTGTAACTCCAGGGTAAACTGTACTTTCGTATATAACTATATCGCCTTGTTTTAACACTTTTGCTATACTTTGTGTGGATTTAATAATTGGTGTAAGGTCAGGCTCATTACTATTATCAATTGGTGTTGGTACTGTAACTATGTAGATATTGCAATCTGCGGCATTATTGATATCCGTCGTGTAAATCATACCATTAGTTATCGTCTCTCTCACTTGCTCGCTCGTTAACTCTAGTGTTCTGTCGCATCCGCTTAATAGCTCATCAATTCGAGGCTTATTTATATCCAAACCTACCACTTTAAACTTACTACTAAAAGCGTGTGCCAAAGGTAGACCAACATAGCCTAACCCTACTATACATATTTTGTCATTATTCCTATCACTATTCATACTTGCTCCATCACATTTTACTTAATTAAATTATAGCATAAGCAACCAAATACCCTGCTAGTCTCTTAGACTTTTTGCATTGGGATTTCTTGTAAGTTTTAGTTCCATATCTATAGTTTCCAACTTTAAATTAGATTTTGAGGCAATCGTACCACTTCTAACGCTACTTTTGGGTGGATTATATAGCATAAATCCAGCTTCCCATATACCCATACGAACAGGTGTTGCTGATGAATATGTAGTCATAATCACCTCATCGCTTGATAATTTATATAAAAGTTTAAAATACTCCAAGCTCCACAAGGCTGGATTTTTCTTTGGGCTAAAGGCGTCTTGATAGATGATGTCAAACTTTGTACTTAGTTTTGGTAATTGCTCTCTAGCATCACCTATTATAATAGTGATCTTAAACTGCCAATCTTCATAAAAAAATTTCTCACTAAGCTCTTTGATTATCTCTTTTAATGAGTCAAACTCTGATGGATACTCGAAATCTATCAAACTCCTTACAAGCTCCTCATCAAACTCTGGAGATATTATCTCTATTTTAGAGTCTATTTTATGAAGTTTACAGTAGTATAAAGTAGCTAGTGTATTGTAACCCAACCCATAGCATATATCTAGTATGGTTATCTTCTCTTTTGGTTTTACCAAAGTAAATGCTGGAATGATATGCTTTTGTAAAGTCTCACTCAATGCACCATCATTTGTGGAGTGATAGCATTCGTCAAACTGCACTGAATAGAGTGTGTTTGTGCCATCATTTGTGGAGACTAAATTCATTTAATATCTAGCGCCAAATCTTTATTATCCATCACCCCAACACCACTTTTCAAAACATCAGTTGCTATCTCTTTTGCTTCATTAAGTGAATGCATTGTATATGTGCCACATTGATAGATATTAAGCTCTGGAATATCAGCTTCACTTTTCACTTTTAGGACATCATTCATAGATTTCTCCCACGCTTGTATCACGCTATCATCACTAGGAGTACCTAGGAGCGACATATAAAATCCAGTGCGACACCCCATAGGAGATATATCTATGATTTCTACATTTGCACTATTTAGATGCTCACGCATAAATCCAGCGAAAAGATGCTCTAGCGTATGTATGCCTCTCTCACTCAAAATGCTCTTGTTTGGCACGCAAAATCTAAGGTCATAAACCGTAATATCATCCCCACTTGGTGTTTTCATTCTTTTGGCTACTCTAATAGCTGGGGCATTCATGCGTGTATGGTCTACACAGAAACTATCTAATAATGGCATTTTTATCCTTTTTTTTCAAATTGTATCAAAAAATCATCGTTTAACTACTTTTTTGGTATTATATTTGCAAAACTCATTATGAATGCCTTTGGTTATTCAGAGGGTTCGATATTTAGATTGGAGAAATAACTAATGAATGAAGCAAAATATATTTGGATGGATGGAGAATTCAGGCCATGGAAAGACGCAACCACACATGTACTATCACACACACTGCATTATGGTAATGGTGTAATAGAGGGGACAAAAGCATACAAGACTAGCAAAGGTTACGCTATATTTAG
>DZCE01000034.1:5521-17761 GCA_022736375.1 Arcobacter nitrofigilis
GAAGAGGGTATGAAAAAAGGTATAAAGCTTAAAATATCATCATTTAACCGTCCATCAAACACATCAAATATGGGCAAAGCAAAAGCAACCGCAAACTATCTAAATTCTCAAATGGCAAAATATGAAGCTATTGATTGTGGGTACGAAGAGGCGTTGTTGTTAGATGATCAAGGTTATGTTGCAGAAGCAACTGGAGCTGCGTTTTTCATGGTAAAAAATGGAGTTCTAATCTCTCCTCCGAATGATAATTCACTAGAATCCATTACACAAAAGACGATTATAGAGATGGCTACAAATATGGGCATCAAAGTTGAGAGAAGACGCATAAGTAGAGAAGAGGTATTTGTAGCAGATGAGGCATTTCTAACAGGAACGGCAGCAGAGGTAACTCCTGTGCGAATAGTAGACGCTAGAGAGATAGGATGTGGAGCTAGAGGAGAGATGACTGAGAAGTTACAATCAGCATATTTTGATATAGTTTTTGGTAGAAATCCAGACTATGAACATTATTTAACATATATTTAAAAAGGAACAATATGCCAGCAGATATGAATGAATATTTCAAAAAAAAGCAAGATGAGAATAAAAATAATAACTCAAATAAAAATAATAGTGGCAACAACAATGGAGGTTCAAACAACACTGGAGGTTTCAATATGCCACCAAATCCATTTGATTCCATGAGTGATAAGATAAAAATGCGTTTAATAATCGGTGGTGTTTTACTTTTATTGCTATTTTTAATGAGACCATTTGTAATTATTAATTCAGGTGAAGTTGGTATCAAAGTAACCATGGGTAAATTTGACCCTACTCCTCTAAATCCTGGATTACATTTTTATATCCCGATGATAGAGAAAGTAATCCCTGTGAATACCAAAATCAGACTAATCACATACAGTGACAAAGAGAGTGCTGCCGTGGGTGGAGATAGTATGAATAGTGGATACAGCTCAAAAGGTGGAGATGGGTACGAGGGTGGACTAAAGGTAAATCCATCTATTGCAGTACTAGACAAACGAGGACTTACAGTCAATATTGATATAGCAGTACAGTACCAACTAAGAGCAGCTGCAGCTCCAGCGACAATAAGCCAATGGGGTTCAAGCTGGGAAGAGAAAATCATAAACTCAAAACTTCGTGAAGTGGTGCGTGATGTAGTAGGTCAATATACAGCAGAGCAACTCCCAGAGATGAGAAATGACATTGCAAAAGCTATTCAAACAAAACTAGCTGTAAAAATGGAAGCACTTCCTAATGACCCAGTTATATTATCATCAGTAGAGCTACGAAATATTGTACTACCTCAAAAGATAAAAGACCAAATTGAGCGAGTACAAATAGCAAAACAAGATGTTACAATAGCAGAGCAACAAAAAGAGAAAGCCAAACAACTTGCTGATAAAGTAACCATAGAATCAATAGCACAAGCAAATGCGAATAAAGTAATCGCTGAGTCATTATCTCCACAACTAGTTCAGCTAGAGCAGATAAAAACTCAAGGCAAATTCAATGAAGCCCTTAGAGAAAATAAAAATGCTCAAATCTTCCTAACCCCTGGTGGTGCGGTGCCAAATATTTGGGTGGATATGAAAACAAACAAACAGCAACAGCAACAAATAAGTGGAGCAAACCAGTGATAAAAATCAATTGGTTGGCGACACCCCTAGTGCCAGTAATTGCACAAGATAGCGTAACAAATGAGATTTTGATGCTTGCATATATGAACGAAGAGGCTTATGGGCTGACACTATCTACTGGCTTTGCACACTATTTTAGTCGCTCAAAGCAACGCATTTGGAAAAAGGGAGAAAGCTCAAATCACACGCAAATAGTACACGATATACTACTAGATTGTGATGGCGACTCTGTGATACTAAAAATTACACAAAATGGAGTGGCTTGTCATACGGGACGGACAAGTTGCTTTTATACATCCGTAACGAACAACAAAACAATCCTAGAACCAGTAGTAGATGTAGATGCTATTTATGCTGTAGTGGATACACTTTATCATACTATTTTGGAGCGAAAAAATAGCAATGATGAAAAATCATGGACAAAAAAACTTCTAAATGACAAAGAGTTATTACGCTCAAAGATACTAGAAGAGGCAAACGAACTTTGCGTCGCAATAGATGAAGAGAGTGACGAGCAGGTCATTTATGAAGCTACTGATTTGCTATATCATGCACTTGTAGGGCTTGGTAGCCGTGACATATCTCCTGACCGTGTCAAACAAGAACTAGGGCGTAGATTTGGCAAAAGTGGGATAGAAGAGAAAGAGGGTAGAGTAAAAGGTTAGTTGATATATCTTTCGTGGTTTATCAAAGCTACAAAAGATATAAAATCATCTTCTATCATATAAACTGCTGTGTAACCCTTGTATATCAAATCCCTCACATTTTCATCGTCATGATACATGGATTTCCTATTTTTAAATGGCATATCTAGCACATCTTTACATATTTTCAAAATTTTATTTTTGAATTTCAAAGAGGCGGTTGGATTATCGATTGCGATATAGTCTATCTTTTTCGTTAAAGAGTTTACAAATTGCTCTTCGAATCTTATCTTCAAGCCAAAGTCTCGCAAACTTCTTCAAAACTATAAAACTTTGCATTGTGATTTTTGACCTTTTGCACTTGCAAACCAACAAATCTTTTATCTTCTTCAAAAAGTGCTTTATTTACTTCATTTTTTATAATATTTTCAAAATCTTCACTTCTAAAAAGAACGAATCCAAGCTTATTATTTTTTAGTATTCCAACCTTGTCAATCTCTTTGTTTGTAAGCTTTGAAGTGATATTTGAAAAGTTCTTTACCATATCTGAAGCACTATACAGTTCATCTTGTCTATAACTGGTCATATTTTACCTTTTTTGATACATAATAATTTATGTATCATATTATATATAAACTTAATGGCTTATAAAATCACAAACTTCAACTATTTGTTAAAAGCAGATTTTTTTGAAATCAATACCCGTCAAATTGAGCAATATGATGTAAATCTTCATTGTATTTAGTATAATTTTTGATTTGGTATTAGAATATATAAAGTACAAAAAGCCAAAAGGCTTTTTGAAAAAAGATAAGAGATTATCTTTTTCTGAAGAAACGCTATTAACGTTTTGAGAACTGTGGAGATCTTCTTGCTTTTCTTTTACCTGGTTTCTTACGCTCAACGATTCTTGAATCACGAGTTAAAAGACCCATTGGTTTTAGGATTGTTCTATATGTTGGTTCAAACAAAGCTAGTGCTTTTGTGATACCATGCTTAAGAGCATCAGCTTGAGCTGAATAACCACCACCAAGAGTAGTAGCTTTAACATCCATACCTTCAAGTTGTTTTGTAGCTTCTAGTGGAAGTCTAACTTTCATTTTCAAAGTCTCATGACCACCAAGCCACTCATCAAGAGTTTTACCATTGATACTCATAGTACCAGTACCTGGAGTTAGCCATACTTTTGCGATAGCACATTTTCTTTTGCCTGTTGCGTAAATAGTTGCCATCTTTAGTTTCCTTTGCTAAGCTGTGCAGTGTGAGGATGTTCGCTACCTGCATATACTTTTAGTTTTTTTATCATTTGTTTTGCTAGATTTGTCTTTGGAAGCATACCTCTAACTGCTAGATTGTATAGTTTTTCAGTATGATTATCAAGCATATCTCTTAGTTTAGTACTTTTTGTACTTCCGAAATATCCACTATGACGGAAATACTCTTTATCATCAAGCTTTGTTCCAGTAAAGGCTGCTTTTTCGGCATTGATAATAACTACATAATCTCCACAATCTACATTTGGAGTAAATGATGGTTTATGTTTTCCTCTAAGTAGTGTAGCGGCTTCAGTTAAAATACGACCAAAAGTTTTACCTTCTGCGTCTATTAAATGCCATTCGCGTACAACTTCATGAGGTTTTGTGACAGATGTCAATTTCATGATGTTTCCTTTTATTTATTTTCTTTTTAACTCAAAGCAAAGCTTCTCATTAATTCATCTCGCTAAAGCTTCGTTTATAAACTCAGATTTATTTTGATGTAACATTTTATCTTAATAACCTTAAAGTTTATTGAAATTTAGTTTAGTTTAAGGATATTATCTCTACGCTATTTTCTAAAAGATAGAGTATTTTGCATTCACATGGTTTTTGTTTGATGGCCGTTATAGCCTTCGCATACAAGGCAACTTGCTCTTTGTGCTTATGACTATTTTTGTCAGAGCTTTTATAGTCAACTATCACACATTTATCATAATATTCCAATAATATATCAATCTGCTTTAGCTCCCCATCAAAACTAATCGGTAGCTCCCTATAAACTTTAGCTCCTAGCAATAGCTCATTAAACTCAGAAAAAGCAAGTAGTGACTCTACTCTACTGCGAATATCAAGAAGTTTATCATTTCCAAGTAGCCTACCATATTTATAACCAACCAAACTCATCATCGTATCAATATGCTTTACATGAAACTCATCTATCATCTCAAGGGCATAGTGCAAAGCCGTCCCGAATACAACTGCCGCATATGAGACGGTATCCTTTTGTGTTTTTTGAATATTCTCTTGAAGTCCATAGCTAGATATTGATATACTTTGGGTTGGAACTATTGTTTCAACTCGTTTATCCATAGTTGGATTAATCTTGCCTTTTATTGTATCTTTTAGTTCCAATATGCCAAACCTAGATGCTTTACTCTTTTGTACCACAATAAGCCCGTCAACTGCTCTTGTGAGTGCTACATATAGAACATTCAATCTATCTTTATGCGTTATTAGCTCTTCTTGTTCTTTTGCCTTTACAAATTGCATATCAAAGTTTGCTCTGCCCTTTGAAGCATAATAAATATGGTCAATATTGAGACTATCATCGGTTGCAAATATAAATTGCTCTCCATTGTTCTTTTCACCTTTAAACTTATCAAGCACTATAGTGTAGCCAAACTCAAGTCCCTTTGAGCCATGCACTGTCATTATAACAGCACCATGATTTGTACCCCCAGCTACATCTATCTCGCTATCTTTAAACTCTTCAAGGAACAATAATATGTCACTATAATTGGATGCATATTCAAGCAATATTGGTACATTGTCATCATAGCAATCAAAATCCCTAACAATCCTATCTATAACAGCAAGTGGCTCACAAAATGGAGTAAACCAAGTAATATCAACATCGCTAAACTCTTTTTTGCTTTGTATAAGTAATGGTTGTATATCCATCACCCTACCGTAAGCAAGATATGAAACCATAGATACTATTCGCGCAATATTTTGCTGATATTTGAGTGAACTTTTTGTTTTTAGGATTGTTGCTATACCTTCACTCCTACACTTAGTATGTAGCTCATACCCATCACTATTTGATGCCACCAAGAAAGCTATTTTGTTTATATCCACTCCATTAGCAATAAGCTCTTTTGCTTGTATTATGGCCTCTTCAAGCACTTCATCATTGCTCGCAACACAAATATATCCGTCCGTTGCATCTGGAGCAAAATTAGCCTTTTGAAAATCTAGAAGAGCTTTCTCAAACCACTCATTTACACTATGCACGACCAATTTACTACTACGATAATTTGTATCCATTTGCTTAATAGTCACATCATATTTATTGGCTACAAAACCAAAAAGCTCCTCAACACCACCTCTAAAACGATAAAGCGACTGCTTGGTATCACCCACATAAAATAGCGTCCTAAAATCACTCTGCCCAGTACCAGATATTATCTCATCAATTAATGGTTTTAGAAGCAAAAACTGTAACATAGAAGTGTCTTGGAACTCATCAAGCAATATATGTTTATATTTTGCATCTAGTCTAAAATATAGAAAATCTTTACTCACTAATTCGTGCATAATTCTATATGTAAAAAATGCAATATCATCAAAACTTAGTTTGGATGAGCGTGTAGCTTCTCCAATTATTATATTTTTATAATGATCATAAAGCTCAAACATATGATTAATCACTATTGATTCTTTGGCTCGAAACAATAGTGCTATCTTTTGTTTTATCTCTAAATAGTCATTTTCGAGCGTATTATTTGCCTCTGCTACTTTTTTAAAATCCCTATGCTCACCAAATGACTTTTTCTCAAAAAATGGTTTGCTTATAAATGTGTCTATATTGCTAATGTTAAAGTTTTTTATAGATGATGGGTTTGATTTACATAGAGTTAGCTTTTCTAAGATTGCCAACCTAATGGTATCTATATCTTCTTTGATTTTATCTATATCATACTCTTGTGTATCGTATTTTGGCAAAACAGCATCTGATTTATAAAAAGTATTTAAAAATTCTAAGATTTTTGGTAGTTTTTTATTTGATATGTGACCAAAATTTACTAACTCACCAAGTAGCCTATAAATATCAAGCTCGTTTAGAAAACTCTCACGAACCCTACTATTATCAATGCTAGTGCTACTTACAAAATCAGGTTCAATCCCAATCTCCAGTGCCATAGATCTTAAAATTGACACAAAAAAACTATCAAGTGTTACTATTGAGTTTGCACTTGATAAGAAAATATCAAGAATCTCAGATTGCTTGCTCAAAATCTCTTCCACACTAAGATTACTTTGAGTTGCAACGCTCTCTAGGACGAATTCAAGCTCTGGAGTGTGTAGTTCTCTTAGATATTTGATTATCCTGCCTTTCATCTCACCAGCTGCTTTATTTGTAAATGTAGCTGCTAGTATACTACTAGGATTTTCGCCTAAAAACAACAATGATAAGTACCTAGTTGCCAATGCCACAGTTTTTCCACTACCAGCACTTGCCTCAAAAGCCACAAATTTCTCAAATGATTTAATACTCATAGATATTCCCCTCTGCCACAAATGAGGGTATAATCACAATATTTACATTTATTCAAATCTTCACATTTTAATGCAGCAAAATGTGAAGTTGATTTAAGTATCTCTAATTTGTCATTCAATTGCTCGTTCTTTTCTTCGAGTGCTTTTACCTCTTCTATTTTTCCGCCTACTATTTTTTCTTTATTGAATATAGGTAAAAACCCAAATGTTAGATTTTGATATTTTGATTTGAGCAGATAATAATATACACTCATCTGGAAATCATCTTCGGATTCTAAATTTTTAATTTTATTACTTATAGCTCCACTCTTGTAATCAAGCACAAAAGTCTCCATACTATTTTGATCAATCCTATCAATTTTACCTGTAAAATTAAGTCCATTAATCTCACCATTTACATTTATTTCTCGCTCTACTACACGCCAGTCATCTTTAAAATGCTTTATCTGATTTCTTATAAAACTTTGTAAATCTTTTTGCCATAATAGTTTTTTGTATTTTATCTCTGCAGACTCTGAGTTTAGCAACTTCTCTAGTGTTTGATTTATAACTTTAGCAAATTCACTCTCATCTATATATGAATTACTTGTCTCAAAGATAAGTTCAAATAATTTATGTAAAATTGTTCCATCATTGGTATCTTCCTCTTCTGTTTTTTTAATTCCCTTGATATATTTATAATAGTACTTTCTCTTGCACTCCAAAAATATTTTTAAGCGTGAACTTGACCATGTAATCTTTCTAGCATCAAAATCTGATACAAATGGGTCAATATCTTCACAAATACTACTTCGCTCACTATACAAAATTTTCATATCCCCACTAGTTTCAATATATCTATTTAACCCAAGCTCATATAGAAACTTTGATGGTAATCTATTATCACTTGTGGCATATATCACAACTGAACTTTTGGCTTGTTCTAGCACTCTTTTGTATAACTGCTTTTGTAAATCCTCTCTATCACTTTTGGTTGGCAAGGAGGCTATAGATCTAACGCTTGAATTTAAAAACATATCTTTACTAGGCAATGCTGGTGTGATTCCATCATTGAAATCAACTACTACAACACCATCAAAAACAGCTCCCCTAGTCTCTAGCGCACCCATAACGGTGACTTTACCACCTCTGATGTCATCACTTGAAATATCACTAACTGCATTTATCCACATAGTTAACCATTCAGTAAAATAAAGTGTATGCGAAACAAAGATTTGACTCATATGCATATATTTATCATATATTTTACTATTATGATATTTCTCAAATGTCATATTATCCAAAGGACAATCAAGCAGTTTTAATTTATCAATAAGTACAAAAAACTGACTAATAGTTAGCTTTTGATCTTGGATTTTTTCTATTATTTCATCTAATACTATACCAAAGTTTGTTAATCTAAATATATTTACTACACTCTTGTCTCTCATATATGTCTCTATGGCTAGTAGTGACTTATAGCTTCTACTTTTAGTGTAGCTAGTCCCCATGGCGAAGTTTAGATTATTATACTTATCATACAGCTCAACACTATCTTTGAAATTTTCATCAGGTAATATTAGTGTGATATTTTCAGGACTGATACCATTTTGCACCATCTGCTCTATCTGCTCAAACGCAATAGCAATTTGCTCGAATCTACCACTTGTAGATATTACTTTCGTATTTAGCTTGATTATATTTTGAGTAGCACTTATAAGTTTTTTGTTTGTAAAATCAATCACACACGACATATCATTCTCCAAATCAATACCATATTCGCTAAATCTGTTTGACA
The DNA here is from genome assembly GCA_022736375.1 of Arcobacter nitrofigilis. Taxonomy (GTDB): domain Bacteria; phylum Campylobacterota; class Campylobacteria; order Campylobacterales; family Sulfurovaceae; genus BN30871. The sequence goes on from DZCE01000034.1 coordinate 14,121, forward strand.
TTTTTTTAGTAAACTTACTTGTTTGAAAATGTATTACAGTATTTGTGATTTTGGAGATTTGATTAATTATCTCAAACTCATATCGACTCAAAAGACCCTCGATATATATCTCAATAGTATCAAATGTTTTAACAAAACTTCTATTAATTTCATATATTTGTGGGACAATAGCCTTATCAGTGAGACCTTTTTGTCCTAGTATATTGGCATATCTAGTCCGTAGTAGCTCCAAAATTTCTAAATGTTCATCAAACTGTGCATATGTATCAGCACTATTTAACTCACTTATAGATACATTTTCGCGTGCAAGTTCTTCAAAAAACTTAAATAATGCATCACTTCGTGTAAAAAACCTTACTAACTCAAGATTTAATTTTAGCTTTTCAAATGTATCAAATGATGCTGCTTGGCGAAGCAATAAAATACGCTCCATGCTATCAACTTGATATCCATTGTTCACAACTATACATCTATCCTCAAACTCATTTGTGAGCATCAAAGTTGGAAGTATATTATTACCATCATTTCTAAATTCTTCTTGAATTGCTCTTAGTCGTCTTGATGTTGGGTGTATAATTAGTTTTTTTATCATATTGAAGTATAGCAGATATCAGTTTACAACTAATATTTTTATCTCAAATTGACATTTTTATGCTTACTGCTTTAATATTTTTTTGATAGAACTGGATTCTGAATCAAGTTCGCAATGACGGGGTATTTGTCATTATTTCAAATATGCAGGTGTTTCTAAAAAACCAACTGAACCGTCTTTAGTAGCAACCCTAAGAACGAGAGTATATCTACCTTTGTTTTTGATTCCAACATTTGAAACAATAAATTTACCATCTTTATCTGCTAGGACTTTAGAAACTTTAACATCTTCTGTGTCTGTAGCAGGACGAGTTAATAGAAAAGTTACATTCAAGTCAGTAGTTACTGATTTACCATTTTTATCACTAATATCATACTTAAAATTATTGTTTTGCGTTAATTCTATTGGATCATTATGATATTTTCTACTATTATTATTATCTTCAATATGTACTGTTTTCACATCTAATAGTTTGATTGTATATTCACTATCAAATTTTGCCTGAGCTTCTTGTATTTCATTGAAATTTTTATCTGCATCTTGGTAACTCATCATATATGCATTTTCACGCTCTACTGGCATTGAAGAGGCTGATTTTATTGTCCAAAATCCCAATATTAATCCAATAAATAAAAATCCCACGATCATATGTGGCCAATATGTCTTTTGTTTATTTTCCAATTCTATTCCTTTTAAATATTCTATTAAATAATTTCTGGCCACCAAAAATCCAAAATACAGCTAATGCTCCACCCCAAATCAAAACCCTCAAGACATTCACTATATAATGAGTTTCATTTGGGATAGTTGTAGTCATCTTTACATTTTTGCTATTTGCTATTTGATCTGCCAATTCTGAAACTGACTGTAGTATAGCTATATTATACTTATCTTCATCACTGTTTCCGTCATTCGTATCACGAACCACTCGTATTGATTGTTCTTTTACTTCATCACTATCATACAAAGATGAAATCTCTTCATTTGAAGATATTAGTCCTACTCTTTTAGTAGTAGGAGCAAATACGAAAATAACATATGGTTTTGTGAGATTTGTATCATATTTTTTAGTGTACTCAACCATATTGGCTGGTAATTTATCATTTGTCGCTATCACGAATATCTTAATACCTGTTTTTTTTGCTAGCTCATTACTGATTTTATTAACTTCTATTTTAACTGCTGGTTTTAGCAACTCATCAATGATGAGTGCCTCTGCCAAAATAGAGTTAGTAAATAACAGAGCCAACAAGGCTAACCTTGTGAATGCTCTAATCATAAATTAACAAACATATAGATGATTTGGAGTTAAAACCACATACAAAGTATACATTGCAATTAAAAACATCGAAAGAAAAAGAACTTTATCCATTATTTTAATCATTTTGCTACCCCCGTATTATTAGCATCTTTGAATGAAAAACTTGTGTTATCACTACTATCCATCTTAACATTGTCAAGATTACATGTGATTACCGAAGAATCATATGGATTTGTAGCACTATGTTGTTGCACACCAATCCCCCATACAGTAAGACCTGCTAGGATTAATAGCAACAAAACAGTTGCTATTAACATACCAGTTACACCATTAAGGCTAAAAACGCCTCTATTTGTATTATCTGCCATTCTTAACTCCTTAATGACTGAATATAAGCTACCATTGCTTTTTGTTGCACTGGTGTTAATCTGTTTTTAAATGATGGCATAGAACCTATTGAGCCTTTTTTGCCATTTTCAAGAACATGTGTTATGATATTATCATCAAATTCAGCGATATTTGGTGCTGTGCCACCATTGCCCTTACCATCCGCTCCATGGCAAGCCGTACAAGCAGCAAAAGATGCTGGAGCAGTACCCTTCATGCCACCTGCTACGAAAGTAGCAATTGCTTCAGCGTCTGCGCCAGTAGCCATCATTGGAGGCATAGCACCCATTGGATACTTAAGTTGGTTTGAACCATTTGCAATTACAGCAAGTACTTGCTCTTTGCTAAATCTTTTTGTAAGATCATGAGCTTTACCAGATAATCCATCAGCTGTTACACCATGACATGGAGCACATTGTACAAGGAATGTACTCTCACCCATAGCTTTTAGTGTAGTAGCATCTGCATTTTTGTGCATAGCTTCAAACTTCGTATTATATGCTTTTGCTTCTTTGTTATATTCACCTAGTGAACTATATCCACTTACAGGAAAACCAATAGTCATATACCACATTGACCATATTATTGTACCCAAATATGAGTACGCCCATCCACTAGGAAGCTCATTTGAATATTCTCCAATATCATCCCATCTTTCGCCAACCAAGCTACCTGTAGCCTTATCACTCTTCATCTGACCGATATATTTTGTACTAACACCAACTGTTATAAATGCAATTGCAATTGCACCAATTGTCGTAATCAAATTTATAGGATCACTCAAATCGATTTTCATTTGCATTACAACAACAATTGTTGCCAAAATCAATACTGCTGCAAAAATGAATCCTTTAATCATTAAACCATTCATCATTCTACTCCTCGTTTTTAGTTTTATGGCTAGGGTTTTCTTCTATAGGCTTACTAGTAATCTCATCATCAAGTGCTAGCTTGCCGTATTTCTCATAATCCCTTGTACCTTTTTTTTCACTTCTATATAGATGTATTATATATCCATATAGCATAACAACTGCAAAGATGGTCAAAGCGAACCATGCGTAAGCCTGAATTGCTCTTATATCCATCGATTGCTCCTTATTTTAGTCTATTCATATATGCTATGATAGCTACAACTTCAGGTATCTCACCTTTTGCAACCATAGCTTCTACTTCTTTGTTCTTCATATCAGCTGCAATTACTTTTGCGTCTGCTAGGGCTGTTGCTTTAGCTTCAGTGTGTGAACCTAGAACTGTGCCATTTGGTGCATCATACGGAGTAGCAAATATTTTTTTAACAGTCAGAGCTTCTGCGTAAGCTGTATCAATATCAGCTAAATTTGTAAACTGATGTTTATACGCTGGCATAATAGACTCAGGAACAACTGATTTCGGATCCCACAT
>DZCE01000035.1:0-11316 GCA_022736375.1 Arcobacter nitrofigilis
TCTCAGTTTTTGGATCAAATTAATCCATTATCAGAGATAGAACATAAAAGAAGAATTACTGCACTTGGACCTGGAGGATTAAAAAGAGAAACGGCTAAATTCGAAGTTCGTGATGTGCATCCTTCTCATTATGGAAGAATATGTCCGATCGAGACTCCTGAATGACAAAATATCGGACTGGTAATTTACCAATCATTATATTCTCGTGTAAACGATGAATGATTTTTGGAAACACCAGCACTCAAGATAAATCGTGAGGTTACACCAAAACAAGAATTATTGATCAATAGAATAGCTCATCGTGATATTTACGAATTGGATGCAAAGGGAAAACAACTTAAAAAAATAATAGTAAAAGAAGATCATTATATTGATGAAAAAACAGCAAAAGAAATAGAGAAGATGTATGGAAAATTAGGAACCACTATCACTGTTAAGCCATTTTTTACTGATGAATTAGAATATATCTCACCAGAGATGGATGAAAAATGCTGTATAGCTGATGCGACAACACCTATTGATGCGTACAATAATATCACCGAAGTGCGTGTAGCAGCTAGACAATTTACAGAAATGGGTATGTTTCATGTTGGAGATATAACTCATATTGATGTTAATCCATCACAGATATTCTCACCAAATACATCATTGATTCCGTTCGTAGATCATAACGATGCGGTACGTGCATCTATCGCAACCAACCAACAAAGACAAGCTTTACCATTATTAAAGAATGATCCTCCATTGGTAGGAACAGGACTTGAAAGAGATATTGTTCAGATGACACATGCTGTTATCAAAGCTGAAAGTGAAGGAGAGGTGATATATGTAGATGGTAAAAGAGTAAAAATAAAATATAAGACAGGTATAAAAGAATATCCACTAGTGGTATTTGCAAGATCAAATAGTAAATCATGTATGACACAAATACCTAGAGTTTCTTTGGGACAAAAATTAAAAAAATGAGATTTGATAGCAGAATGACCATGTTCTGTAGATGGTGAAATGGCACTTGGAAAGAATTTGAGAGTAGCATTTATGCCATGGAAATGATACAATTATGAAGATGCAATTGTTATCTCACAGAGGTTAGTAAAAGATGATGAGTTATCATCTATAAATATTGATGAATATGAGATAGAGGTGGCTGATACAAAACTTGGACCTGAAGAGACAACAAATGATATACCTGGAATTTCTATGATTAAATTAAAAAATCTTGATGATGATGGAATTATTAGAATTGGTTCTATTGTAAAATGATGAGATATAGTAATTGGAAAAATAACACCAAAATCAGAATGAGAACTAACACCTGAAGAGAAATTGATACAAGCTATATTTGGTGATAAATCAAAAAATGTAAAAGATACATCTTTGTATGTGTCTTCAGGAAGTAATGAAGGAAAAGTTATTGATGTAGTTATTCTTGATGCGAAAAAAGGTGATAATTTGATGGCATGAGTAAGAAAGAAGATCAAAGTATACATAGCAAGTACAAGAAAAATAGAAATCGGAGATAAGCTTGCTGGAAAGCATGGAAATAAAGGTATTATTTCTATTGTAGTTCCAGAAGAAGATATGCCATTTACAGAAGATGGTAAATCAATTGATATATGTCTAAATCCATTATGAGTAATTTCTCGTATGAACATGGGACAGTTGTTTGAATCACAATTAGGATTTATTGCAAACCATTTTGGAGTAAAATTTGCAGTTCCAACATTTTCAAATTTTTCATCAGAAGATTTGACAGAATTTACTAAAATGTGTGGAATGGAAGATTTAAAATTTAATGTGTATAATTGAGAAAACTGAAGAAAATATGATCAAAAGGTTACTGTAGGATATATGCACATACTCAAATTGGTACATATGGTTGAAGATAAAATACATGCTAGATCAGTGGGACCATATTCTTTGATTACTCAACAACCTCTTGGGGGAAAATCAAGACAATGAGGTCAGAGATTTGGAGAAATGGAAGTATGGGCACTTGAAGCTTATTCAGCAGTATATACACTTCAAGAAATGCTAACAGTCAAGTCAGATGATGTTATTTGAAGAAATAAATTATATGAATCTATTATAAAAGGTCAAAAACCTAAGATTGGTTGATTACCAGAATCTTTCAATTTATTGACATATCTTTTTAAGGGACTTTGTCAAAATATAGAACCATTGACTATAGAAGAATTAGAAATTGTACAAGAAGATAGAATTAAAAAAATAGTAAATCTATGACTTTCATGAGTAATGAAGAGTAGTATCACAACAGAATGAGAAGAAAATGTGAATTTGGAAGAAGATACAACTGGACAGGAAAAAGAGGAAATTATTGATAATGTGATTCAAGAGATGGAAGATTTTTGAGAACTAGAATAAAAATAATAATGCTAAGTGCTAAATGCTAAGATATAAATAGAAGATTAATGTATACTTAGCATTTAGTATATAATACTTAATATTAAAGGAATAAGTCATTTATTTTCTTACTAAGGGTATTAGTATGAACAAAACAAAATTTGAGTGATTGATTGTAAGACTTGCTGCTATGGAAGATATTGAAAAATGGTCACATGGAGTAGTAGACAATCCTGATACAGTAAATTATAGAACAGGAAAACCTAAACAATGAGGGTTATTTTGTGAGTCTATTTTTTGACCCGTTAAAAATTATGAGTGTAGCTGTGGAAAATATAAATGAGTAAGATATAAAGGTATTGTTTGTGAAAGATGTGGAGTAGAAGTAACGAGTTCTAGAGTAAGAAGATCAAGAATGGGACATATAGAATTAGCTGTACCTATTCTTCATGCATGGTATAAATCAAGTCCTTCTGGATGAGTAAATCAATTGCTTGGTATATCTGCAAATGAAATAGATAAGATATTAAGTTTTGTAAAATATATTATGGTCCAAAAGGTGGACAAAGATTTTGAGAAAAAAATAAAAAATAGTATCAAAGAAGATTTTGATATAAAAATCAAAGAATTAGAGTCTTTATACAAAGAAGAATCTGAAAAAGAAAAAAATAATCAAAAGAAACAAAAAGAGATTGAAAAATTATTCAATGAGAATAAGGATTCATTGGAAAAAGAGTTTAATAGAATAAAATCTATTATATCTGATTTAGATGTAGGTTCAACTATTTTTGAAAACGATTTCAGAAATATCTTCTCCAGATTTTCTAACCTCATTGTATTTCAATCTGGTCCAGAATCTCTTTTGAGAATGCTTCAAAATGTTGATGTAGAAAAAGATATTAAAAAGACAATTGAAATATTTAAAAATACAAAATCAGAAGAGCAAAAGAAAAAATTAATAGCATTGATAAAACTATTGATTAATTTACATGTTTCTGGAGTAAAACCAGAGAATATGGTAATTAGAAAATTACCTGTTATACCACCTGATCTAAGACCAGTAGTACAACTAGAATGAGGAAAATTTGCATCATCAGATGTTAATCTTTTCTATAGACGTGTACTAATGAGGAATATAAGATTAAAGAAAATGATCCAAGTAGGAATGCCTGATGTAGTAAAGAAAAATGAAATCAGACTTTTGCAAGAATCAGTAAATAATCTTTTGGTTGGAGAAAAGGCTTGAGCTGCTGGAAGTAGTGGTGCAGGTATCAAAGTATTTAAGTCACTTTCAGATATGCTGTCTGGAAAAGAAGGAATATTTAGAAAGAACCTATTAGGAAAAAGAGTAGATTATTCAGGAAGATCGATTATTACAGTTGGTCCAGAATTGAAACTTGATGAATGCTGATTGCCGATATATATAGCAGTAAAGATGTTTACTCCATTTATTATAGGAAAACTTATTGAGAAAAAAATAGTATATACACCAAAACAAGCTGAAAAGCTTATCAAAGAAGAATCACCATTGGCACTAAAATTTCTTGAAGAGGTAATTAAAGATAAATGGGTATTGCTTAATCGTGCACCAACACTACATAGACTTTCTATTGAGGCATTCAAAATTATTTTGATGCCAGGAAAAACTATTAGAATTCATCCATTGGTGTGTCCTTCATTTAATGCCGACTTTGATGGAGATCAAATGGCTGTACATTTGCCGATTTCTGATGAAGCACAAAAAGAAGCAAGAGAACTGATAGCTGCAGACAAAAATATTTTGAAACCATGATCATGAGAGCCAACTATTGCTCATTCACAAGATATGGTACTTGGTGTATATTATTTAACTGATTTTTATGATCATAGAACTCCACAATACAAAACAGAAGAAGAATGGAGAAATAAACCTAATACAGGTTTGTTTCCAAATATAGAAAGTGTACTAGATAGTTATGATAATGGAGAAATATTTGTAAAAGACAAAATTATCTTACATTATAATAACGAAACAATTGAAACTATGGTAGGGAGAGTAATATTCAATTCAATTCTTCCAGAAAGAATTAGATTTATCAATATGAAACTAAAAAATAAAGATATTAAAAAATTATTAAGTATGATTTTTGATGAATATGATATGCAAACTACAGTGCATATAGCTGATGATATTAAGGACTTTGGGTTTAAATATGCAACGCTTGGTTCTACATCAGTAAATATTTTGGATATGAAAGTACCAAAAGAAAAAGAAGAAGAACTAAGAAAATGAGATCTCAAAGCAAATGAAGTATATAAATATTTCTTCAAAGGCTTCTTTTCAGAAGAAGAAAAACATAGATACATTATCAAAATATGGAGTGAAGTTAAAAAGAAGATAGAAGAAAGCTTAAAATCTATTACAGGGCCAGGACAAGATTTGTATACTATGGTAGATTCATGAGCAAGATGATCACAAACACATATGACACAGATTGCAGGTATGAAGTGATTAGTAGTTAATCCTCAATGAGAGATTATCGAACTTCCGATCAAAAATTCATTCGTTGAAGGATTGAGACCTATCGAATATTTTATTTCTGCACATGCAGGAAGAAAAGGAAAAGCAGATACAGCATTGAGAACTGCTGAGTCATGATATCTAACAAGAAAACTTTGTGATGCTTCTCAAGAAGTTATTATCAGAGAACATGATTGTGGAACAGATCAATATGTATCATATTCAAAACAAGAATCGGAGCTTAGAGGTGATAATTTTTATAGTTTGATTGCGGGTAGAGTACTTGCAGAAGATATTTTGGATAAGAAGAATAATATTATATTAAGCAAATATGATCTATTGGATAAAGAAAATATGCAAATAATTCAGGATATGGAAATAGAAAATATAAAAGTAAGAACTCCTTTGATATGTCATAGTGTAAGTGGAATATGTCAGAGATGTTATGGAATAGATCTTTCAACCAGAAGAATGGTGGAAGTATGAGTGCCTGTGGGAATCATAGCAGCACAATCTATAGGAGAACCATCAACGCAGTTAACATTGGATACATTCCATGAATGAGGAGTAGCTAAATGATGAGAAACAACTCAAGGTATAGATAGAGTAAAACAATTATTTGAAGTGAGAGATCCCAAAATGCCAGCTATTATTGCGCCATTTGATGGAAAAGTATTAATATATGAAACCAATAAGGTAAGATATATTAGAGTAATGTCTGAATACCAAAAAAAGAGTTATTTGTTAAAGTCAGGATATAAGGTTGATGTAAAAAAATGAGAAGAATTAAAAAAATGATGAATATTTGCATCCAAAGGTAAAAGTAAACTTAAAGTAAAAGAATGATGAAAAATACTAGAAATTAAAGATGATCATATTGTTCTTGGTGTACAACAAGAATATGTGAAAGCGATTACAGGACTAAATCCAATAAAAAAAGATGGTGAAGAAGTATTCAAAGGTGAGGTACTTACAACATGAGCATTATCCATCAAAGAGTATAAAGATATTGTAGGAGATTTGGAAGCTCAAAAATATATTATTAGAGAAATTAAAAAAGTATATGGGTCTCAAGGACAAGATTTGAATGATAAACATATTGAAGTAGTTGTAAAACAATTATTCTCCAAGGTGTTTATTGAAGACTCAGGAAATAGTAGTTTCATTCCTGGTACATTTATTAAATATGAAGAATTTATTCAAGTGAATATAGATCTTGAAGCACAAGGGAAAAAACCAGCAAAAGGAAAAAGATTAGCGCTTGGATTGACAAATATTGCAAAAGAAACTGATTCTTGGTTGTCTGCTGCTTCTTTCCAAGAAACTATTAGAGTAATGGTTTCTTCATCACTCAAGGGATCTATTGATAAATTATCAGATCTTAAGTCAAATGTTATTATAGGAAGATTATTGCCAGTAGGTGAAATATATAGGAAAGATCATTGAATTAACATCCAAGAATAATATATTTTAGTATATACAACCAAGATATAATATTTTTAAAGAAGAATTAGTATACTTTATCAAAGTAAGACTTGAAAATAGTATCAAAATTACTATATAGATTACTCGATATAAATACTCAATTATATATACTCTTTCTTATTAAGAGAGAATAGGTTATTATTCTATTTAGATAATTGAGTAACTATATAGTATTACATCTCTTTATTGTTTAATTGTTACAAAGTAAAATGGCACACAAAAAAGCTGGTTGATCGGCAAAAAATCTTAGAGATTCAAAACCAAAGTATAGATGAGTCAAAGTGTTCTGATGACAGAAAGCTGTTGCAGGAAATATTATCATTAGACAAAAATGATCAAAATATGAATGTGGAAAAAATACCTACATTGGTAGTGATTTCTCTGTACATGCAAAAATTGATGGTGTTGTTGCTTTCAAACAAAAAAAAATATGAAGATTTGATGGTAGAAAATATCTTAAGACTGTTGTAGAAGTTAAATAAATATCAAAGGAGTTGAGTATATATATGATCGCAACTCTCATCGATTGTAACCTAGTAAAACTGAAAAATAAATCTATTTTATCGTTTCATCATTAGTTATGACAATAGGACCAAAAAAGAAAATTTCCCAAGCAAAAGGACGCACAAGACATTCTACATGGGAGGGATTAAATATCAAAAGAATGGTAGATACTTACACAATTGGTGTATGTAAAAACTGTGGAGCTAAGAAACTTACTCATAGAGTATGTCCAGTATGTGGATATTATAAAGGGAAACAAGTATTGACTATAAAAAGTAAAAGTAAGGATAAAGTAATAGAAGCGTAATAATAACCAAAACACTAAAACTTTAAACAACAATATTGTGACTTTATGTTAGATGTGATCTTTAGTTTCTTATTATCCTCATATGAATATTAGACAGAGAATCAATGCGAGAAAAATAGTACTTTCCTATTTGTATCAGCATTGTTTTTTTGTTAATTTGCTTTTACAGGATAAAATTCTTACTGAATCATTATTTATTGATTATATTTTCAAAACTGATGAATGAATGTATGATAAAGAAAAGGATAAACTCAAAGAACAAATAGAAAAACATCTCAAGATTTATACATTGGAGGATTTTAAAGAATTTGTTGACTCTTTTTTTAATGAACGAGCAAGTGAAGATATTGATTTTGATTATATATCCAAAGTTGGAATACAATTTACGAAATATATTGATGAGGTACTCCAAAAGGTGAATAGTTTTGCACAAACATTTGAATATAGACAGATGGATCCATTAGATCAAGCAATATTTTTGTTGTGATATACCGAACGAAAAGAGTTAGATACTCCCAAAGAAGTATTATTAAATGAAATGATCGAACTTGCAAAGCGTTATTCAGATGAAGGAGCACCAAAATTGATCAATGGTATTATGCACAAAATCGTAAATGAATCCATAGATATTTCAAAAAAATAGTCCGCAATTCGCGGACTATTTTGCTAGTTTATAGGTACATATGAACTTCATAGATAGTTATCTTGTATTGTTCTTGTAAATATATGCTTGTATATCAGTCAATGTAGGAAAATATTGTATTTTAATAAGTTTATATGACATATATCATCTATTGGTTTTATATATCTTATATTCTTTAGTGTTAGGTGCTGTATAGATTTGTGGAGTAAAACTTGTATCTACTTGATGATTCCGTATTACACTTGGTGTATTGTTTTTATCTATATATATACGAAGATCAGCGATGGTAGTAAAATATTTTTTGTAGATAAAAGTGCTTGAAGTATATTTACCAGATTCTAGAATAATAGTATAAATTTTACCATTTTGAGCTATATGTTTGTTTGGATCAGTATTGGTAAATATCCACGATGATGCACCATAGGTATTGATGTGACAATCTCCAGGATTTTTGCTATCAATATATCTTGTTAGGCTGTCACGATTAGCAAATAATGTAGCACTAGAAAGGTTAGGTGAGGTATAATTTGCTCAAATAGTATCATAGGTGATAGTATATTCTTTACAGTTTGGTGCTATATGTGCTCATGTATTGATAATATCTTCTTCTCAAGGAACAATGCCAAGTTCATTTTCAATAATATTTTGGAGATATTCAAGATTACAATCATTGGTAAAATCTATCTCATCCGCCAACATACTTTGCATAGTAGAGAGAAATTCGTCATATCTATCTTCATCTCATGAATAATTATTTACTAGGCTATCAAAGATAGTTTGTATGGTTGTTTCATCGTCTTCTGATAGAGTACATCAATTGTCAGATTGCTCTTTGGTAATTACATTAAAAGTTAATATTCTATTGGCTATAGTAAGTGTAGAAGAAAGGGTTCTATCATAACTGTTGCTTGATCTGACAGACAAATATATTTTATCATTATTTTGTACGTATACGCCAGTTCCTTTGTCAGTATCACCCTTATATATGCTACCATTATTATCAATACTTGCTCGTATAGAAAGACCTGATTTTATTCATTCCAAGTGTATTTCATCTGATTCATAATATGTTCTCAAATTAGCATTTTGTGTATCGTTAAATTCCCATCCATTGAAATTAATAGCTTCAAATTTTCATGTGTTACTTCGGCTAGATATGTTGTCATCTCTATCTTTTGCTTTGATTCTTCGGTAATAGATACCAGATATTTTGTTAAATGAGATATTTGGTGATCATGCTGTTCATGTAGCAGTAGTAGCTATAAATCCTGTATTGACGATATCCAAGAAGTTACTATCTTCAGCTATTTCATATAGATATCCAGCAATTCATGCTCATGTGTCGATACTAGCTGTTCGTTCAAATGTTATGAAAAAGAGTTCTTCTTCATTGAGCGGATAGGTGAGTGTAGGCGTCGTAGGTGGAGTAGTATCAGATCATTTAGTTGTGATGGTGAATGCTCCTGTTCATAGTCCTATGACTATATTACCAGTAATAGTTTGTCCGTATCACGTACTGCTTTGCGCGATAGCTTGCACTTGATATCCATTATGTACAAGTACTCCTGTCATTCCTGATCCTATAAATGCTGCTCATGAATATGCTTCCAGTCGTCCAGAAGTTGTAGTAGGTGTAAAGTTTATAGATGCCAACACACCAGTTTCTAATCATGAAATAGTTATAGCACTACCCGTAAAGATATTTACTGGAATACTCGTAAGATTCATAAATGCAAAAGTATCTGGCAATTGATTGAGTCCTCTTGTGGTTACCGTAAATCATGTAGTTACTGTTCAGATAGTTATGTTTCATGTGATAGTTTGATTATATCCTGTAGCACTCAGTATTTTGACTTGTATGATATCTCCATTGGTTACTGTCCCTGTAGTACCTACAACATTTCCACTAATAACAAGAACTCATGATGCAGTAGCTGGTGTGAGTGTCAATTGGATAGGCACAGAAATATTCAAAACACCAGCGGTATATACATTGGTAGTATATCGAGTAGTTAATTCCGCAGTTCATGTAGAAGCAAAAAATACTCATTCTGGCTCATTATCTCGGATAGCAAACACTTCAGCGATATATTTGTTTACATCATATTGTGTCGGGATTGGTGTCAAATTTCAACCAGTTTCATATCTGTTTGGTATCGTTTGTTTATAGATATTTAATCAGAATGCATAGTTAACGTTTTTGTTTTCCGGTGAGGTAAATCCAGCAATATTGTGACCCATATTGGAACAGGTAGTATTCAAAAGTGTACTGCCAGAGAGTGTAGGGTTAGTCGCATAGAGACATGACATCGTAGTTCATCCTGAAATTAATGTTCCAGGAAGTGAAAAGAAAGAGGAGCTACCTGCAGAAAAATACGAATCACTTCCATTAGTACCATCAAAATTTCCGTTTGTATTAGCAAACATTTTGAGCTCACCATAATATTTGTTCCCTGGTGAATTATAGAGTGTTCTGATACCTACTGTATTATTGTAAACTCTTACATCATTGATAATATTTCCTGAAGAATTTTTAAAATCAATACCGGCATCACTATTGTTATAGATAGTTGCTCTATTGAGAATGTTTTCTTGGGTAGTAAGATCTCAGAAGAGTCCAATACTATTGTTGTATGATTGAAAATTGTTTATAGTATTCCTACTAGAACCGTTAGCAAATCGTATTCCATATTGTCAGTTATTATAGGTTTGTGTATTGTTGATAACATTATAGTTAGATGCATAATACAAATGGATACCTGCAACATTATTATTAAATGATTGTACATTCATCAATGTGTTATGATGAGATCATAATCATAAATAGACTCCATAAGCAGTGTTGTTGTATACCTGTGTATTATTGATGGTAGTATTGTTGGTATTTCCATCAAGTTTTATAGCTGTTTGAACTTGTCCATTGGGAAGCATAGTATTATAAAAATTAATATATGTCCCATCTATTTTGATATTGTCTATGATGATATTGTGTCTGTTGTTTGCATAGAGTAGACTATTGTTAGCTATGGTTTTGGTAAATATAGTTTTGTTAGATCCTACTAAGGCTATACAATTTCCATTGAAAACGAAAGCGTTCGTTGCTGCATTAGATTTGTATTCTCCATCATCAAGTATATATATAGTATGATCTTCAAATTTATTGGTAGTAGCACTAAATGTTCATGATCCCAATATTTTTACTTGAAAAGCAGAAAGTGAACATCCATTGGTTATTCGATTTTGAGTATAGATTGATCATGATCAGAAATATTGATTGACGAGAGTTTGATCAGCAATAGATAATGTAGATTCAGGCTCAGCAATATATCTTGTGGTTTTGTAATCAGCGCCATCTGTACCATATTCTTCTAGAGTATTTCCATTATAGCTAACGGGTCTTGTTTGCTTTGGAATATTTAGTCAGAAGATATATCTGATGGGTTTTTTTGCTGGATCAAATGATGATTGTATACCTCTCAGTGTTGTTCGATTGGTACCACTAATAAGCCATTG
>DZCE01000035.1:11416-16119 GCA_022736375.1 Arcobacter nitrofigilis
TTCCATCTCCGAATAATGCATACATAATATTTTGATCGCTAGGATTTTGGTCCCAAAAATCACTTGTGATAAAACCTCACCATTGCCAACTTGCAGAAGTAGGGGTAAGAATATGTGAAACTCCCCATAACATACCTATCATCGCCAATGTGAATACAGCAAAAGCATGATGCAGATTTCTATGAAAGTGATCGAAGAGTTCAGGTGCGTGTTTGATGTGATGAAATGGTGATTTCATACCTAAATGATAGATGATAAATGATAGATTCGTAATTGGGTATTATCGTTTGCTTGGATTGTTTTTGTCGATGTAACTTTTTATTTCTGATAGGGAAGTGAAATATCTTACTTTCATAAGTTTGTACGACATAAATCATTTATTTGTTTTATAAAGTTTATATTCTTTAGTATTTGGTGCTGCATAGACAATAGGCATAAATGATGTATCTATATCATGTTTCCAGATAGATTTTGCTGGATTCCTTAGATCTATATAAGTTTTGATATTCTGTAATGAATCAAAATATTTTGCACTTATAAATTCTGTAGCAGAATATCATCCATATTGTCCCACAAAATGATAGATTTTTCCATTGGGTGCTATATGGACCATAGGATCTGAATTGTCTGATGTCCAAAGATCATTGCCGTATGTATTGATGTGACAATCTCCAGGATTATAATAATCCAGATGTCTAATAAGTGATTCGCGGTTGATAAAGAAGAATTTTTGTATCATTTGAGGTGCATAATATGCATGTTGATTATTGTCATAGCCTATACTATATTCTTTACAGTTTGGAGTAATATGATTGCTAGTATCTATACCATCAATATCAAATTCATCATCAATCAATGTGAGAAGATATTCGAGTGTACAGCTATTACTAAGATTGACTTCATCGTCTACCATGCTTTGGAATGTATTCAAGAATTCAGCCAATTGTCCAATGTTATTGTTATATTCATCTTTGATATTTTCATAAATATTTTGAATAAGGAGTTTTTCTGTAGCACTCAATGTACAAGAGCTTTTTTTGGTAGTCATAGAGAATGTTCAAGTTAATCAAGCAACATAGAGATCAGAAGTTACCGTGGTATCATATTGATTGCTAGATACGAGTTCTATATATATAGTATCATTTGATGTTACTAAGCCCGTAGTACCTACACCTGTTTGGTTGTTTGATCAGGTATGGAGACCATAATCTATAAATAACATACCTTTGGAAATAGAAACAAGTGTTGGTCAGGTGAGTCATTGTATCCAAATAGGATCTGATCTATACACCGTATCAAGATCTGTATTTCTAAGCCAAATAGTTGGTGTTACTATAATTATTCCTGTGCCAGAACTACAATATTGTTGAGAAGTAGTAAATGAAGATAGTAGAGAAGAAGATGATAATCATACATTATCTACAGCACTGACTTTTACATAATATGTTCCTAGTGGAAAGTATGCAAATTGTGGGATACTGATAGTAGTTGTTCCTGCTGGTACATTTCCGCTCAAGAGAAATCATGAAGTGGTCATACCACTATTGGTATAAATTTCATAACTATAATGAGAAATTTGAGACCCTAATCCATCATTAGAAGCACTTCGTATGAGCGTGATTCCATTGGCAGGACAAATACCTGCACCATTGTGTGGTGATGTAATAATAGGAGTAGTAGGTGGAAGGGTATCTACATATACTCTTTTCATAGCATCAGTATATATACACATGCCTCATGAAGTGGTAGTGTAAGTACTATTCAAAGTATTCCAAACATTAATACCACTAAGAGTAATAGGTATCATACCAATGTCGTTAAAAATATTATGACCGGTATATGATCAGCTAATAATTGCTGGTGAGAAGTCTCAAGAAATGTTGATAGTGTTAGGTTCAGTTGCAGACCATTGTAATTTGATACCTGTAGTATTAGTGTAATATGTTCATCAGTATCAAGGTGATTGAAAGACTCTACTTCATGATAGTGATGCAAAAGCAATCTCTCATTGAAAATTTGGATTACATCATGTTCATGATGAAGGTGTAGTGGTGCCTGTTCATTGAACAGTAAGAAGTAGTTGTTCTCCACACTGAGGTAAAAGTGTTGATGGTGTTCTTGGTAAACATGCTACCAAATATTGTCCTACAGGAAGACTATTTCATGTGGATCGCATACCAATAGTGGAGTTGTAATTAGACATGTCAGAGGAATAAGGACTACTATTTCATGAAAGAAAGAAGGATAATATATATCATGAAACATTGATAGCAGAACAACTGAAGTTAATATTCTCTCATTGTTGAATAATAGCTGGTGTGGGAGTCATAGTAAAGCTTTGACATCGTGGGGCATTCATATGTATATCAGCTATTCATCCATTGGTATCAAACATATGTCATCAGTGAATACCTCAGGAAATAATAGTGAATGTATCTGCAAAGCTAGATCAGCTGATATTGTTTCCAATAAAATCATACTCCATACCAGCATACATATTGTAGGTGAGTCCATTGAGATTATGGGTAATTTGTCCATATACTTCATAAAGTTCAGGTGTATATCATGAGATTGATGTACAATCTGTATAAAATCATCCACTCATAGTCATAGTTGAGTATCATGTGGTAAGTGTAGATCCGCTTAAAGCAATAAGATTGCCAGTATCCAGGGGCCAAAGTCTTCGTCATCTCTGGTTGTTATAATAAACTCATCTGAGTTGAGTGGCACAACTTATTTGTTGTGCTCATCCATTGATACTTATGGTTTCAGGAGCAAAAAGATTTGCTCAGGTTTGTCGAAAAATAATACCAATAAAGTTATTTCATCCATATTTGAATCGAGTATTTGAATAATATCCAGAATTGAACCATCATGGGAAAATAGAAGGAAGGTCATCTTCAAAGGGAATAGCATCTGCATTGATAAATGTCAGTGTAGTAACAAAAATACCCAGAAGAAAAGTAAGGCCAAAGAATAATTTTCTCGCTATAGATCTTGAATAATAATGCTTGAGTGTATTGATCATTATAGTAGTTCAAACGGTAAAGAAGTATGCTCTCGATATAAAGGATATATAAGAGTTTCGTAGTGCTACCATGTAAAATTATGATAACGCTACTACATACTACTATTATAATCTCGATATATAAATAATCAAAAAAACACTGTCTTTGTTGTTATATTAGATTGACAATGTTTATATAATATATTTAATACATATTGTTATATGAAAGATATGTGTTCTTTATCCAGAGGTATTTGAAAAATTTTGGGTATATGTGTTTCTTGTCTATATAATGTGAAAAGTTTTTTTTGAAGATAGTCGATTCTTTCTGGTGTAAGAGTAGGTAGAATCTTATTTTTAAAAAGTTCCATAATCGGAGGGATCTGTGAATTATTCTTGATTTTTTTATACTGAAGATACATAGCATAGGTGACTTCTTCATTGGTTCCTACACATTCAAAGGGTTTGATTCCATCTATACCCAATAATTCTTTGTAGAGATTAATTAAGGACGTATTCTCATATAATTCCTGTCCAAAGATTTTTTGGGTTTCGTTATCACTGATAAATGGTCTCAGCGTTGTATAAACGAAAGCACATTTTGGACAAGTACCACATCGGCGATGATCAGTAGTTTTATTTTGTTCTATAATTCTAAAATTATTGTTGCAGCTACTAAATATATCAAAATACTGTGTATATGATGAAAATTTTTGGGCTATTTGGATTTCATACATTCATCTGAGTAGACTAAAATATGAAACATTAGGAGAAATATATTTGTGTATATAATCAGAAAAATCTGATTCAAATTGATAACTTTTACTTCGTTGATGGTTGATCTCTATTCCATCCATGATAGTGTTGCCTTCATTTGCACTTTTTTCATTTGACATAATAATAAAACGATAATCATATAGATATGCACCAGTAACCAAAACAAATGCAATGATACCACTGATAGGTACATGTCCATTATAATATCATTGTTGATTCATTTCAAAAAGTTTTGGATCTATATTTCTCGTTACAAGTAATCTAGGTGCTCAAATTTTATCATTGACTACTTGGTGTAGATAATAATCTTTGCCAAATGTCGCTGTATAAAAAGGTATATTCATTTTTTTGACAAATTCTGTACTTACAATACTATCTTTGCCTCATCATAAAGCAATCATAGCAATATCAGAATGTGGTGAGAAAATCTTTTGAGGAGAATGAGATCCTGTATTGACAAATTGAATATGTGTTTTGGGGGAGATATTGTTTCTAAAAAAGAATTCTCACAATCCATGTGTATAAAATGTTTTTCGAAATATTTTTTGTTCTTCGTTGAGTGATCCATGTTCTACAATAAGATCGTGTGTAGGGTAGAGTTTATAATAACTTATTCCTATAGCAAGTGACATATGAAAAAGAAGCGTATTTATTATTTCTGGATCTAATGTGCTAATAGGTGTAAGATCAGGACAGGAAAAATCAATAGTCTCTGTAAAATCAATTTCATGGTCAAAGGAATAAAAAAAAGAAGCCTTTAATGTATGTTGATCAAAAGTATATCCGGTAAAATAAAAATTTTGAAAAGCTTTCATTCCATGGGATGGAAAAATAAATTCACTATCAAGATACCTATTGTAGTTAGAAAATCAAGTATATAAAAAAGCAGTAATCTTATTATTTATAGTCATGATATTTT
>DZCE01000035.1:16219-17690 GCA_022736375.1 Arcobacter nitrofigilis
ATATTATATTGTATTTTATATATAAAAGGCTATACTTAGGATAAGTAATATGCTTATATTATTATTGCGGTATATGACAATATTTGATAGTTTTCATAACAAAAAAATAGCGATATTGTGATATGGAAGAGAGGGGAAATCTTCTGTACAATTTTTTTTGAATATAGGTATTTTACCTAGAAATATAACTATTCTTGATAGTGCAAAACAAATAGAATGATTGGTAGAAAATCTAGAATATCTCTACAAGACTTTTGATATAGATACGCAATTTGATATTGTCCTGGGGGAAGATTATTTGGATAATCTTCAAAATTTTGATATAATTGTAAAAACTCCAGGAATATCAGTGTATCATCACAAAATTTCTCCATATAGAAAAAAAATAACCTCACAAGCACAGATATTTTTTGATTATTATCAGGGAAAAATCATCGCAGTATCAGGCACCAAAGGAAAATCTACAACTTCTACACTTATCTACGAGACATTGAAGCATGCAAAGAAAAATGTGAAGCTTATTGGAAATATAGGAAAACCTGTATTAGATTATCTGGATAGTAAGAATTTGCCATCACAACAAGATGAATATGTGGTATTTGAAGTTTCAAGTTATATGTTGGAGTGACTTACCAAAAAAAATTACATGAGTATATTGTTAAATATCTATTCAGATCATATTGATCGACATGATTGATTTGAAAATTATCAACAGGCAAAATTAAATATTTTACAAGGTAGTGAATATGTATTTATTAGAGATGAAGTTATTGAAAAAAATACCCAATACATACTTGGAAAAGATAGTAATGTTGATATATTTTGACATAGGGGAAAATACACATACAAAGAATGATTATTTTATATATGAGAGAAACAAATATTCGATCAGCAATGAATTATTCTCCAATGAGAACATAATATGATGAATATCTCAGCAGTAGTGTGAGTCTGTGATAGAATATGAATTGATAGTACTATACTCAAAGAAACATTGCAAAAATTTAATGGATTGCCACATAGAATGCAAAATATATGAGTCTTTGGTGGGATTACATGGATTGATGATGCAATTTCTACAACACCAGAAAGTACTATACAAGCAATACAAACATTTGGAGAACAGATAGACACCATATTGCTATGAGGAACAGATAGAGGGTATGTGTTTGATGAACTTTTGCGTGTACTACATATATATGGGATAAGAAACGTAGTAACATTTCCAGATTCTGGAAAAAGAATTGCTCAAGCCATAAAAGATGAAGAAACTCCTGAAGGAAAAAATATAGTGATGATTAGAATATTTGAGACAAATGATATGGAGGAAGCTGTAAAATTTGCCTACAAATTCACCAAAAATGGCAAGATATGTTTGCTTTCTACAGCATCACCAAGTTATAGCTTATGGAAAAACTTCGAAGAAAAGTGAAATTTATTTCAACAATATATTTTATCAGAAATGTCAAAT
>DZCE01000116.1 GCA_022736375.1 Arcobacter nitrofigilis
AAGAACTAAATCTGAATTATAATCAAATGTTGCACTCACATTATAATCTATTCCACTTCCATCCATGGTAGTATTCCATCCTGCAAAAAGGTATCCTATTTTTGCTAGATTTTCACTATTTGTAGAAATATTTCCACTGATATGTCCATTTGGTACTGTTCCACTTGTAGCACCATTTGCATTATAACTTACTCCATATCCCATCTTCCAAATAGGTGTTCCACTATTAAATAAAGTTGGGTAATAACCAGTAGTTCCTACCATATTCCATGAAAAATTTGTAAAGGTAGTTGCTGTGTTCATATCAACTGTGGTTTTACCTGTAGCACCACCGTTATTATCTCCACTATTTCCTAAGCCACTTGTATTTACATCCCAGAAACAATTTGTATTGGTTCCAGCATTATCCCCTACAAAACCAGCACAATCTGCTCCTGAACTATTACAAGTCATAGTTCCAGTAGAGTATGAATTAGTAATTGTATATCCACTATTATTTTGACCTACAAATCCACCTGTACTAGCTGAACTTGAATTCGCAGCAGTAACACTTCCTGTAGAATAGCAATTGCTTATTGTTCCACTGTTATATCCTACAAAACCACCTATATTGTCTGAATATGTACCACCTGTTGTAGTCCCTATGATAGCACCAGTTACAAATGATGAGCTAATTGTGCTGCCATTATTATTTCCAACCACACCACCAACAGCATTTTGTCCTTTGACAGTAGCACTTGAGCTTACATAGCTTATATTTGAGCCACCAGTATTGTACCCGACAATTCCACCTGTAGCCATATTTGCTTCTATTGTCCCTGAAGTAGAAATATATGAGATAGTAGTGTTGTTCGCTTGACCTACTAAGATACCAGCATTAGTTTGTCCACTAGTCACTACTGCAATATTTGCATCGATGATATTTAGATTTTTGATTGTTGCACCATCTGTTTTACCGAATAAACCTTGATATGAAGTTGTGCCATTGATGATTAGCTCACTTATCGTATAACCCCTTCCATTAAAATTACCTCTAAATGGAGTTGTATTATTTCCGATTGGAGTCCATGTAACAACACTTAGATTAATATCATTCATCAATTTATAGCTATATCCTAAAGTTGTACTATTTGTATCTATAGCTTGTAATTGTACTGCGGTAGTTACCTGACACTCATCTCCTATAATTCCTTGTCCCATCATATCGCTTGGACAGATTCCTGGTGTAGCTATTTCCCATTTTGCATAGAGTGTTTTATTTTCTGTGATAAGGGTAGCAAAATCATAACTTGTAGTTAAACTACTATTACTATACCATCCACCAAACACATATCCACTTTTTGTAGGGGTAGCAGTTGTTGCCGTTGTATTGTAGTCGACTATTTGTGTTGTGACTGCACTTCCACCGTTTGATTCAAATCGTACAGAATATTTATTGATATTGTATTTTGCATAGAGTGTTTTATTGACATCTATACCACTTAAGAGATTAAAGCTTGTACTCAATCCAACATCACTATACCACCCATCAAAACTATATCCCACTTTTGTAGGGGCTGATGGGATAGCGATAGTTTGATTATAAAGGAGAGTTTGAGCACTTATAGATGATGGATTTCCACCATTTGTATCAAATCCAACGGTATAACTATTGATATTCCATTTTGCATAGAGTGTTTTATTTGTTGTGATAAGGGTATCAAAATCATACGGTGTAGAAAAACTACTATCACTATACCACCCATCAAATGTATACCCTGCTTTTGTAGGAGTGGTTGGAGCAGTAGCTGTTGCATTATGCTCTTTTATTTGTGTTGTGACTGCAGTTCCCCCGTTTGATTCAAATATCACAGAGTAGTTATTGATATTCCATTTTCCATACAAAGTGAGATTTTGTTCCACTCCATTTGTAAAATTATAGGTGATATTCAGATCACTATTGCTATACCATCTCTCAAATGTATATCCCATTTTTGTTGGAGTTGTTGGAGGGATTACAAAAGAGTTGTATGTAACATTTTGTTCTGATATCGTTGCATCGCCACCATTTGACTCAAAAGTCACCCTATAGATATCTTTGACCCATTTTGCAAAAAGCTTCATAGCATCATCTATCGAGTAAAGAGCTTCCTCTGCATAAGTGATACCTAAACCTGATGCTAAAGTATTCCATCCACCAAAAGCATAGTGATCTCTTTGAAGATTACCACTATTTAAAGCAAGGATAAGATTGGTATCTTGGATTTTTGCTTGATTTGATGGTGGTGTCCCACTTGTCGAATTGTTTTCAAAGTAAGAGACAAGATAGGTAATATTCCCATCACCAATAGGAGGGATACAAGTACCATATTCCCCCTCTATCAGAAAACTAGCACCATTTTGTATAATGATACTTTCTCCACATATCAATCCTTTTTCTGGGACGATACCACTTGTTCCACTAGGAAAGGTTATAGAGCTAGTTCCCCCAAATGCTAAAGTGCTAAGCACTCCAAACAAAAGGAAAATCTTTAAAATCATTTTTTCCATAATTTGCCTTTTGATTAGTATTTGATGATGTAGTTCAGTACAATATATGGATCTAAAATATTATGAGCTGACCCACTTCCTGCTGTTGTTGAAGTCGTACTAGGAACATCAACGGCTACTGTATGGGTGTGTGCTCCAGTTGAAGATGAAGTTGTACTTGGAACATTAACGGGTACTGTATGGGTATGTGCTCCAGCATTATTCATTGTTAGCGATAGACCTGTTCTTGTCTCAGAATCATTACTAGAATATGATTGATCATCTGCCAAAACTGAATTAAAACCAGATCCTGCTTCACTATATGAAATATCGTGAAATGTATGATTATGACTACCTGCACTTGTCGTATAAGCATCAAATGATGCTGGATCTACTGTATGTGAATGATCTCCTGCACTTGCAGCAGAAGCATTAAATGATGCTGGATTTACACTATGTGTATGAGTTGGCATTTGTGCAATGTCGAGATTATGCGTTTCTGCTCCACCTGTTTCACCTAGTGTATCTGTTGCTGGTGTTGCACCTTTTCCTACGATATTTTTACCACCTAAATTTGGAAGATTAAAAGTTGTAATCCCATCTCCTGCCCCATAAGTTATCCCTATCACAGCAAAAAGATCCGCATAAGTTGCACGACTTACCGCACTTCCATCACACACAATCCACCCAGTTGGAGCAGATGAGCCTGCAAATGCTGTGAGACTTCCCACAGGCATCACGAATCCAGATTTATCTTGGATTCTCCCTTTTGTAGCTTGAACTGCACCATCCCCTTGCACTTTAAAAAGTTCATTAGCATCATAATCTTTCACTACAAAACCATTTTCACTAGCAGTAGAACCAGCTGTTTTTACCACTACATCCCCACCAAAGAGCACCGTACTGAGTGCCAAACTTAATATAATTGTCTTTTTCATTTTGTCTCCATTAAATTGATTTGGGATATTGTACAAAACCAATATCATTCTCATGTCACGATTTGAGATTTTTTGAAAAATTGCCTTTAATTATTTTGAGATAACCAATTAAAAAACAAAAACTAAAACATTCATATCTTTTTTGATACAATCATTTGATATAAAAAATATAGTTACAATTTAGGTCAAACGATGCATGATGTAGAACTTTTAAAAAAAATAAACCTCCTTTATATGGAAGATGAAGATGCTCAAAGGGAAAGTGTTGCTAAAACTTTGGAGATGATAGTTGGAAAGCTTTTTGTCG
>DZCE01000036.1:0-4891 GCA_022736375.1 Arcobacter nitrofigilis
TGTTAATCATTCAGGTGGTGCTGATGGAGCTGATAGGGTCTGGGGGGAAATAGGGGAAGAGTATGGCGTTAAGTCTAATCACTATTTTAAACATATATTTGTATCTCCTGGTGGGAATACTAAGATTACACCAGAACAATATAAAGAAGGACTTGTTGAAGCTAAAAAGGCTGCAAAGGAATTAGGTCGTAGATGGAGTACTAAATCAGTTATACAAGGTTTACTATCAAGAAACTGGCAGCAAGCTAAGAATGCTGACTCTGTGGTTGCTATTTCTGTTATTGAGGATAATGGCGTTTTAGTTAAAGGCGGCACAGGCTATGCTGTTGAGATGGCTAAGACAAGAAGGATACCTATTAATATATTTGATCAAGAGAGAAAGAAATGGTTTTCTTGGGATTACAAATCTAATGAATTTGTAAAGTCAGGTATACCTAAATTAACTAAGAACTTTGCTGGTATTGGTACAAAGGAGATTAATGCTGCTGGTAAAGAAGCAATAAGAAATGTATATGAGAATACTTTTGGTTTACCTACCACCGAGGCCAGTAAAGGACCATCGATAAATGTCTACTCATCAGATAAAACTAAGTGGGCTAAATTAAGTAACTTTAATACAGGCCCTGTTACATACAATGGGAAAAAATTTGCTTCAGTAGAACACGCATACCAATGGAGTAAAGCCAAAGAATTTGGTGATAGAAAAACAATGGCAGCTATCGAAAAAGCTAAAACTGGGTATGATGCACAACGGTTAGGGCGTGCAACTAAAGGGTTTAAAGCGGAAGTCTGGGGCGACGGTAGATCAGATTTAGTACTACAAGAAGTAATGGAAGAGTACTATAAACAAAATGCTGAGGCTAAAGAGTTATTGTTAAGCACAGGAGATGCTACATTAACACACAATAAGCCGAGTGGGCACGAAGCTGATAAAAGGTTTGCATCGATTTTAATGGGTATTCGAGATAGAATAAAAAGAGAACCTGTTATCAAACGCACTTCCAGAGATAGTAAAAGACCATTAGTTTTTTTTAGAGCAAACGGGACAGTAGCAATACAAAAGGGGATTACATCTGATGAGGCAATAGATTACTTTATTGACGATCTTGAAGCGTCAATGGGTGACGAAGATCGTTCAATCATTAAGATGAGAATGAACGGCGATGAAGCCGCCTGGCAAAATACTGTGGATACTATAACAGAAAGTTTAAGAGGGGCTACTGAGGAAGAACTTGAAAAGTTTGTATTAAAACTTGCACTTAGGCGTAAAGAACGAGCTCGTCAAAAAGCACTTCCTAATGGTGAACTTAAAGAGTCACTTGCAAATGGGGATATGACTGATATAGAGAATTTAGTCGAGAGCATAAACCTTAATCCACAAGGAGAAGCGAAGGGAATAGAAGAGGTAGAAGAGCCAAAAGGGAAGGATTATACACACATTGTAAATAAATTTCAGAAGGTTTTAAATCAAGAGCGCAAGCCAAAAGGCTTTCAAGAAGTTGTAAATCAGATCCTTGAAGCAAAGGGATATACTGCCTTAAAGAGTAATAAGACGATTGATGAAGCAAATCATATTGGTAGAAATCAAGGAACAGTCCAAGATATAATTGATATAGATGGGTTCCTTAAATCGATAGCGGATCCAACGCAATTAGATGGTCCTATCTTTATGAGGGATGATATCTATGACGAGATGGTAAAAGCCACAGGCTGGGAGAGCCAATCTGGAGCTCAAAAGGGGACTTTAGTTACTAATAAGATTGGATTAATTCTTGGCAAATATGCAATACATAAAGCCGACAAGATTATGTCTGACAGTATGAGAAAAAATAATGTAGAAGTCTTAGGGTTAACAACTTCCTTTAAGAAATCTGGAGATTTAGTAGCATCAAAATGGCATTATAATAAAGCAACACAAGAGTATATCTTTGAGAACCCAGAAGGAGCTACGGTTCCTTTAAGCGTAGACGACTATACTTTTACTTATGGTGGTGAACATACTCGCTCTCAAATTGGGAATCAAAATATTCCTTCTCAGTTTATGAGTTCTTTATGGCCAGATGTGCATACGAATACAATAAGATTCCTTAATGATTTAAGCTATAGCTCTATTAATGGAGATGAAGAAACTAATAAGTTAGCATTAAAGCTCCAAACAGAGCCAAATGCTCATAATGTAGACGGCATAGATGTAGATAAAATATCTTTAAACACCATATTAAAAATTATTAATGAGGGTAAAGAAACTCCTTTATATAAGAAGATAGTAGCAAAGATACTTAAGTTAGACGGAGAAGGAGAATATGCCCGAGAAGCTCTATTTGATGAAGAAGTGGCTATACGAAAGGCAATTGGAGAAAGTAAATCAGCTGCTGAACAGATTATTAATCTATGGGGAATTACTACAACCACAATGCACTTTAAGCCAGTAGCCCGTCATTTTAATAATATGCTAAAATATTATGTTTTGAATAGAGGAACACGACCAATATGGGGAGATTCAGCATCTGTTGTTCTAAGGCCAACTGCTCCAGGCGATATTGAATATTCTATGCCAGGCTATATGCAAGTAGGCAGGGCAGTAGGGGATATGAAGGTAAACTATCAAGGAAAATCAATCACCATTAAAGAAGCGGTAGAGATAAGAAATGAAAAAATAAGCAAAGGAGAGGATCTAAAGGAGATAGAAGCTTCTTTAACTTTGATAACAGAGCGTGTCCCTACAGACCATGTCTCTGGGATTAGACCTATAGTAGTTAGTAGAGTATTAGAAGTAGATGGTGCTATTGCAGCTTTACATAGTAACGATATGAAGTTACTTGGTGGTGCAGATACTGATATGGACAAAGCTTATATATTTTTAAACCTTCCTAAAGAAGTTGTAGCAGAACTTGAGTCTACAAAGGACTCTTTTACAAAGTATTATGATAAGTCAGTAGCAGATAAGATATCTAAGGAGGCTAAGAAAGGGAAGTTTAGACCAGATTATACTAAAGCTTTAATTACTCCAAAAGAAGCCGCTGATGGTAGGGAATATTACAGACTTACAATGGATGCAAAAGACTCAGACTTATTCTCGTCTAAGAGTATATATGATAAACATACTTTAGCGTCTGCTGATCTAACTGGAGAATATGATTTAAAGGTTAAAAGTTTTAGAGTAAATGAACAAGACTTACTTGAACCTATCCCAGAAGAATTAGATAAGTTGGATGAAGTTGAACGAACCAGATTACTTGGAATTGCAAAGTTTATTAACTATGGCGCTAACCTAAAAGTAAGCAAATGGGGAGTGTTTAGTGGGATGACTAATGTAGATATAAACAAAGACTCCCATGCTGGTAAAGAATTAGTATCTCCAATCATAGGTACAAGTAAAAAACTTGAAGGTATTATCCATTACCTTTATTCTTCTAAGAAACCAATGATTATTATCCCAGAATTAAGGTTCTTGCGTGAGACTGGAATAGCTGAAAGCGACACTGTTGTAGTATCAGTAGACGAAGAAAATTTTAAGGAAGTTAATGACAAATTTATAGGTTCAAAAAGTATTAAGAATTTTAAGGAGTTAAAAAGAAGTAAGATGTTTTCTACTCCAATAACCTATAATGATAAAACAATAATCTTAATAGACAAGGCAGACTTAGCCAAACTTGAGAATCATTTTGAGAATGATGATGCTGGTAGTCTTGGTGCTGATTTAACTATTCTACTTGCAAGAGTTAAGAATCAATTAGCTGATACAAGAGGAAATAAGATATCCTTCTATGGGGAGAAACGAAGTGAAATAACTAAATCCCTTAAAGTACTAATATTGAAGAATGAAGAACATCTAAAGAGAGGCTTTGCTAAGACTTATTTGAAAGGAGCTGAAATTGTAAGGAGAATGACCTATGATAGACTTGATGTAGAACAATTTAGATTCGCTAAAAGAGTAGGTGGTAATAAGGCGGTAGATGCGTCTGAAGGACACAGCCTGGTTGATGCAAACGAAGCTATGGAGATATTAACAAGTTCTCTATTTGGTGGCAAATTATCATATAAGGCTTTACAAGAGACAAAGTTATTTAAAAGTTTAAGTAGTTTTACCAGGATTGCAGGAATGCTTGGTCAACCTAACACAGAGCGTGTGGATTTAGGGGGATATGACAGGACAGGAAAGAATGCCACATTAAAGCAGATATTAAATGAAATTCAGTCGCTTGCTGTTAATAGCGATTTAGTAAAAATGGAAGACCCTTTTTTCAAAGCTATAATTAATTTAGCTGATTTAGAACATAACCCCACTCCTTATAGTTTTATAGGAACAGATTTAGATGTGGTGAATAAATGGATTCTATCGGAGTTAAAGGAGATTGAGGATGCTGGTGCTTTACTTGGGAGAAATGCAACAGGTGGTAATAGTGACAACCCATTTGGGTTTGCCCTTCTAACAGATATGTTACACCACCCGAAGACACAGCAAATCAAGGCAAGTGGGGACAGTGAGGCTACATCTTCATATCTTGATGAGTTAATGTCTCAAGATTTATCAGTTGCAACATCTATTAGACTGTTATTAACTACTGCACCAGAAAAATATGATTTAGATGTTATCAATTCTATCCATGAGTTTGCAATTAAAATTAAACAGCTAATTGCTCACGGATTAAAACAAAAAGAATTTTCAAGAAAAGACCATAAAGAACCCTATGATGTTAAAGTAGATATATTAGAAGCAAATAAATTAATTATGCAACAGAAATCAGAGGGTTATCTCCCAGCTAAATACCACGACTATTTAGATGCCGTACTCCTTTCTTCTATAAGCTCTGTAAAGACTAACTATAAAACTCTTACAGAGAGAGTGAAAAAAGAA
This sequence comes from Arcobacter nitrofigilis, assembly GCA_022736375.1. Lineage (GTDB taxonomy): Bacteria > Campylobacterota > Campylobacteria > Campylobacterales > Sulfurovaceae > BN30871. The sequence continues at coordinate 4,859 of DZCE01000036.1, forward strand.
GTTGGAGTTAAGAAGCAAGCAGCATTAGCTGAA
>DZCE01000036.1:4991-17208 GCA_022736375.1 Arcobacter nitrofigilis
AACTTCTCTCTTATAGTGGGATCAAAATTAGAAAGTCATGTAGAGGGTTTAGACTATCAGACTAAAACAATTATAGAAAAGGCTAATGCTAATCTATTAGCGTACCTACAAAGGAATCCAGATCAAATACAAGAGATAGAACAATTATATGATGGATATCAACTTGGACTTTTAGAAGGGGGAGTTATTAATTCAATAGAGAATGCTACTCCAGAAGAATATCTAAAGTTTACTGAGATGTTATCCTTCCATGAGATGAATACTGGTAAACCAGTAAGAATTTCTTCTTGGGATTGGTTTAAAAATATTGGCAGAGTGGCCGCAAAAGTAAAACCTTTTGAAAAATTAGTACCATTTAAAGATAAAGCTTTAGTTTATGACCCAAACGATAAAAACAAAAGCATGAAATGGAAAGAAGTTATTGTTATGAGAAGTGCTTTTGAAGATGTCCACGACATTTACAAAAAAATACAGACCATAAAGAATGCTGCAGATAATAACAGAGCTGCTCTATTTAAAGATAGGATAATGTATAAACTTGTAACTACATTAGACGAACTTAATCCTGGACTTGGTGGAAAGCTATTTAGTTTTATAGCTGCAGAAATAGAAAAAGATCTTGGCAATTATAGTCAAAAGTTTATAGAGGAAACTGGTGTTTCAGGGAGGAAGACTGATATATACTCTAATAATTTTGAAGCTATTAGGCCAGAATATGAACAACTCCTTTCATCTGAAACTAAGTATCGTATTGTAGCTCTTGATGGGAAAGAACTTACAATTAAAGAAATGACTTTGATGATAAAGAAAGATTTAGCAGAGTGGAGATCAGAGATGCAAAGTAAACATCTCAGTGATGATATTGCAGTAGAAAGATATCTAAGACTTTATGGAGATCCAGATGATCCACTCCTATCCCCACACGGATTTATAAGGGTTTCTGCTCTACTAAGAGCTTTAAAGAGAGACTTCTTAGCAAACAAAAATATTTATTTATCTCACTCTCTACTTAGAAGGATTACTCATAGAGAAATGCTTGGTAACTTAAAAGTAAATGTACAATGGATTATAGATAAAACGGCTAAGTCTCAAGGACTTGTTCTTCCAGGTGATCCAGGTGATACTGGATATGAATCACTACGAGAGTATAATAAGTTTGTTTTAAAATCATTTAAAGGAGAGTTAAAACATTTATACTCTGAGCATATTAACGAGCTATTTAAATATCATGGTAAAACTATAAGTACTATGAGTGAAGAAATGCAAGATGCTGAATTATTCAGAATGACAAATTCTTCAAGAAACCATAATGATTTTATGATTTATAAATCATCAGCAGAGTTGATACCAGAATACCTTAAAGACAGATACTTCCCCCATAACGATTATGATTATGATACTTTATTATCGTCAAAAAAAGAAGAACTTCAAAGGCATTTAGAACAAGATGGTGATGACCGTGATAAGACGAATGGGTTAATAGACCAAATACTTAAAATAAAGACAAGTGCAGCTGAGGATGAAACAGGATCTTCAGAGAAATCTCAGAAGGCTTTAGAAGAGATAGCTGAGATAACTGAAGAGAAAGAAGTTACTCATTTCCAAGCTACCTTTGGTGCAGATTCTTTTAGAGATAGAATAAACCCATTACCTGGTTGGAAGAACTCATTGGCATCTTTAGAGAAGTATGAGACTCAAAGTAATTCTGTTTATTATGACTTCTTAGCTAATAGAATTAGTAGAGAAACAATAGAGTCTCGAGAAGCAGATAACTTCTTAGGAGAAGAATCTAAATCTTGGGCTAAGTTCTTACACTTGTATAGTAGAAGTCAAGTTGGTGGTGGTTCTTTAATACCAGACGCATGGCTAAAAGACCCTAAAATGAAACTTAAGAATAATCCTTTTATGCTATTGACTGATTCTTTTTGGGTTAATAGAATATTAAAATCAGATAAGAAGATGGGTAAAAGATTCCTTAAAGACTTCCCAGATATGACTGAAGAAGACTATAAGAAATTGATAAGCAATGAAGAGACTAAGGGAATATTAACTCGCTATATTAGGAATAGAATTCAAAACCAAATAGCACACTATTCAAGACTTGAAGCAAAGTTTGAGATGCTCACATTATTATCTACTCCAAAAGTATTCATTAATAATATGTTTAGTGGGACACAAAATACTATTGTCAACACTGGATTTAAGAACTGGAAAGAAGCACACGATCTCCCTTACTTAAGAAGTATATTAGGAGAAGGTATAAATAGCATTGAAGATGTTTACCGTTTTGCAGAGAAGATGGGTTCAACTGAAGCTATGTTCTCTGTTGAATTAGGGTTAAGGACTGGAACAGTTAATAGGAAGATGGCTGAATCTTTAGAAGAAATTACTAAGAGTATTAAAGAAAATGGTTTTGATAAAGGGAAGATAGCTAAAATTATTGAAGACTCTGGTTTAAGTGAAATCACTCTTAATGCAGCTGGATACTTTATGAGAAGGTCAGAGATGAAATTAAGAGCAAGGGCTTGGGTGTCACATTATCTTAATGCCTATGAGACATTAACTACAAATGGTTATAGAATGGAGCCTGACCATCCGTGGTTAATAAAGATGGCTAATAAAGGTGTAGAGGCTACACAATTCTTGTATTCCAACTCAGAAAGAGCAGCCTTCTCGAGAACTCATTTAGGTAAGATAGTAAGTAGATTTCAATTATGGGCTTGGAACTCTATTAAGTTTAGAAGGGATATACATTCAGCAGCTCATAATGCAGGGTACCAAGAAGGGTCAGCTGAGTTTGAGAGACTAAAAAGATTGGCTGTATTAGATTTATTAGTCTTTGCTTTAGCCAAAGTATTTGCTGGCAGTATATTTGATAACACACTTGCCCCACCATTATCTTATCTACAAGATACAGCAGAATTTATGTTCGGAGACGATAAAAAGAAAGAGAAAGCTTTTGGTGGTGGCTTTGCCTATCCATTTAATGCTACTGGTATTATAACTCCGCCAGCAATGAGAACTATACATACGGCTGTTAGGTTATTGTCTACTGGAGACTTGGATAGAGCTGCAAATGATATGATTTCTTTCATCCCTTTTGGCAGAAGTATGAAATCTTTTTATAGGATATATGAGAATGTCCCTTATGGATTAGAGTCCCTTACTGGTGTTCCAATGTTAAATGTAGGGAAGAAGCTCACAAGGGAAGAAAAAATAGCTGAGCCGCCCTTGAGACTCGATGGTTCTGTGGTAAGCAAGAGTTTTTTAATGGGTAAAGATGAAAACAATTATACCAGGTGGTAGGTTATACCTTTTAACGAGCATAGACCTACCTACAAGGCAATAACTTTTCATAGGAGAGTATTTGTATGGCTAAGTAGAGAAAGAGCCTTAGAACGCATTACTGGACAATTATTAGAAGAAAGCCTACATAATCTTATATAGGCTTTCAAGTTCTAATGTGGTTCACTCTACTCGTCATCTTCTGTAAATGTCCTAATAAGGAGATACTGGATTATCCCGAACAGAAGGGCCGAAATTATCCCCGTCACTATTATCGTCAGTGTCATTTTCTTCTTCCTTTATATAAATGAAATCAAATTTGCTGATATCTCTTACTTCTTCTTCCCCATTCTCCGAGAGGACAGTTGCTTCTTGTTTTTCAAAGTCATAAGATATCATTGTTCCGTAAGTTGTTGGAGAATATAGTATTATCTTTGTCCCAGAAGGGATGTCGTTAATCTCTTCTATAAATGCTTTAGGAAAGTTAAAAACATCTGAGGCATATTTTGATGTAGAACGACTTATAATCTCACTGTCTCCTACAGTCATTGGGATTGTATCATTTAAAGAATACCTAAAGAATGGTGATTCCTTAAGTAGAGATCCTTTCAAAAAGTAAACATCTCTGACATAAAGCCCAGTGAGTAATTTGAATAGTCTCCTTCTCATTCTTCCCCCGATTGATCGCAATATTTAATTGCTACTGTTTGTGGCAAAGTATATATGTATACTTTGTCTGTGCATTTAATTGTCTGGTCTGCATTGTTCAAACTCAAGACCTTGTATTTCTTACGGGTTGATGTTGGTATGAAAATACATTCTTCTTCCAACAATAAATGCTTTTTAGCATACTCATCAGTATCAAAAGGGAGTTCTTCCTTAGGTATATTTTTAGGAACTATGTGACGAGTGAGTGTTGTCAGCATTATTAAATTCCCTACTTCTATATGGGGGGATTTCTTCTCAAATTTTATCATATTGGTAGCATCCTTAAGAAATCTTGAAGTGATAAGTATATCGTACTTTTACCACTACTCATGATAATAGTTTTAATTTGTCGCATTTCAGAAACTCTTTGGATCTTCCAAATAGCTTTACCTTTTGGGTATTTGAAAAGTTTTCCTACTCGGAAGATACTTTTCTTTTCATCATAGTCTGTTTTGAATACGAGCATTTCTTCTTTTATATTCATATGTTCTCCTTAACTATTTAAATAGTTTAATAAGTTATTAAATTCTTGTGTGTATTTCTCTAAAGTAGTACCTTCTAATCCAGGTGCTGTGTTTATTTCAATTACTTGCCAGTTACCATTCTTGTCTATATTAACATCTATTGCAAAGAAGTCTAATGGAATATTCCTTGCAAGCATTTTAATTTCTTGAAGGATAACATTCTTTATAGGGACTATGTCATTAATAGCAAAGACCCAACCATTCTCATAAGACTTAACATTCTCATTAAATGTAAATCCTAATTCTGCAAGCTTCTCTGTCGTCATCTTCTTCTTCTGCTGTGTATGAAAAAGATGGTTAGAGTATTTTAGTGAATCAGCGTGGAAGGAATAATTGGTTTCAGGCTTCTCAGAGAGTACCATATTATCATAATCTCTGAAGAAATGTAATCTGTATTCTTCACCAATTGGTAGTTTCTCTGTATAGAGTTGTGCTGGGGGTATGTTATCCCCTTCATTAACTATAATTATTCCTTTCCCAGAGTGTGATGCTAATAGAGTTCTACAATAGATAGGATATTTCAAGAAATGTTGAGGTGTAGGACTAACAGTAAAATCCATAATAGCATCTTTTAGTCCAAAGTTCCTAAACTTTGCAAGCATACTGCGTAAGAAGAGTAGTTTATTAGTGAATACTTTAACATGGGTGGGATGGTTCAAAAAGTCTTTTGTGTTTTCATACCATTTAGGTTCAATAGAATTACCCCAATTGATTATTAAATGGTTATTTCTTGGGTGATAATGTCTATCTGGGTAAACCTTTAAACATTGTAAACTTTTTGCTAAAGCTGTTGCTGATTTGCTCCCCATTTTATATGGGAATATTTTAGGTAGTATCATTTTGTCTCCATAATTTATATTTCTTTGGTCTTTTTTTCCATTCTATTTTGAAGAAATCTTCAAATGTTGTTATATTGGAACCATTAAAAACTAATGTTGGTTGAAAATTGCTTTTGAATATTACTAATGGTATAGTGTCTGGGGTTTTCTTTATACTATCCCAGATCTTTTGAATACTTTTCCAAGACATTCTCTGTCTGTTTTTACATTCAATGTGGTATTTTATTGAAGGGTTTGATGCAATTAGATCTAAGGACTTTGTATTATCGTTTAGTCTAACTACATCGTATCCCCCTTCAATCATTGAATATGCTGTATCGTATTCAAAGGGGTTACCTTTCTTTGCTTTTATTGATGGCATTATTCTCCCTTTCCTTTTATATCCCAAGTCTCTTCGTCTATTCTAACTGTTTTCATATTTAGAGTCTTGAGTAGTTTATTTATTGTGAATTTATCTACTGTATATATTTCTGCACTATTAGAGCCTATAGTAATCTTATCTGCATTTGTGTTTTTCAAGAACTTAATAACTTTACTATCAGCTGTTTGAAGTCTCAAGTGGTCTTGGAACTTCCAAAAACTCGTTGTTGTCGACATCTTTTAACCTTGTTATTTTTAAGAAATCATTTTCATTGTCTCTAAAGAGACTTAAGAATTGTAGATATGAAAAGTAAGGGTCATTGATTCCCATCATTTCATAGTATTTTGTATTAACTGTTCCAATTATATTGAATTGTAGTCTCATTTTGTCTCTCCTATTAGTTGATAAAATCTAAAGTTTACTGGGTCTGACTCAGCAAATATTTCAAATGTGCTTTCATCTCTTGCCCCAAGTACCTTTATTTTTCTTAGTGTCCCTTCCCTATTCCCTTCAATCCCAAATATCTTATCTGCTTTTTGTTCTGCTCCAGAACTTCCTTTACCAGAGTGAATATCTAACTTAGATTCTCTGGACGCATATTTTGATATATGGTGTATCCCTATGACAATTATATCCAGATCATTTGCTATCCTTTTTAATTCTGGAGCTAAGGCTTCCATCTTGTCATCTGCCCTTGATGTTGTTTTTAACCCATCTATTACATCAACTACTAATACTTTGAAATCCTTCTCTTTAATGTATCTTGTAATCCCTTCTAAGTCATTTAAATTTGAAGATATTTCTATATGTTGTAGTGGGTCAATAGAGAGAGTCTCTGCATTCTCGGCTATTTGGTTTTTACTATAGCCGTGTGCTATTTGCAGGAACCTTCTAAATGTTAATCTTGGACTCATTTCTAATGACAAATATAATGTTTTTAATGTGTTAAATTTGACTATTAGATTTTGCACCCAAGCTGATTTCCCTATCTTTGTCTCTGCTATTACTAAGACAAACTCACCAGGAAGTATGTGAAAATTATGAGGTAGTTTATAAATATAATTGAAGTTCATTGCATAACTTACTATATCTTTTTCTAAGAACTTTATATAGTCTTTCAATGATTCTTCTGCTGTATATATCTCTTCTTCATAATTTTTATTTTTGTAATAGTAACATTTAGAGTCACAATATTTAGACATTACAGGATCTTTACAAGAATAACTATACCCTTTATTGAAAGTATAGTCTACTATTTTGTCTACTTCTTCCTTCTCTTGGTTAGGAGACCAATTATATAACATAGCTTTTATCCCAGATAGTGGGATCCCAGCTCTTCTAAAGGCAGAAGTTAGTCTTAACATAGATGTATGTCGAGAGCCTTCTGTTGCTCCTTCATTGTAGAGATGTTGCATACAAGTAACATTAGGGTTTGTGGTAATGGTAGGGGAATGTGTTATTGTCTTTCTCATATAGGCTTTCTTCTCTGGGAATGTTTGGTATTCAGTTATCGGCGTATGCCATTCATTTGTTGGTTCTTTGGCTTTAGCCTTTATCTCAGAAGGGGAACTGAATAACTCTTCTTCTGTGAGAAGTGTCTTATATAATCCAGACTTTTTATTAATTGTATTTGGGGCTCTGATTATTCTTGTTTTATCATAGATATTATCTGCAGTAGGAAAATACTTTTTGATTGTATAATTGACCACAGATGTCTCTTCTAATATACCAAAATCGAATATGTCTGGTATATAAAGATGATAACCATTCCCGCTAAAATAGACTGATGGGGTAATTCCAAATTGCTTTTTGATTTCTTTATATACTTCTTGTGTTTCAAGGAGTACTAACTCATCCCCGTTGTTGGCTTTCTTCCTATCTATATCTAAAATTATTTCATTTAGATAGACTTCTGAATCTGCTTGAGCTACGGTTTGGGGAATAGTCTTAAAAAGAAACAGGCTATGGTACAATTCAGAGTTATCTTTTTGTGCATTTTCTGTCTCTTCTTGTAGGGTACTAACAGGGGCGTAATAGCCCCTATTAATAAATTGTCTTACTAACTCTATGTACATAACTCTCCTTTTGTTACCAGATCTTACCACCTAATTTAGTTTTAATCTCTTCATCAATTTTATTAGACTGTTGATCTAATCTCATAAAGTCCTTGATTTTACCAAGCGAGACATCTTTTTCAAATCTCTTTTGAAGGGCTTCTTTATCTATGTCATAAGCATAGGTTTTGTATCCCTTTTCACTTTTCTTATAGGTTAATCTGTGGATAGTTTTGCCTACAAGATTTTCCATATCTTCTTGCAGTGTTTCAGTATCCAACTGCTCCACTCCAAGTATATTTTTCAATAAGTTTGTAATTCTGAATACCGAACCAAGACCTACGATCTCACCAAATTCATTCTTCTTATAGTTCCCATAGAATAAATCTTGGGGAGTAAAGTCTTTCCCGATGTCTACTGTTACTGCGTAGCATTCATCGGGTGCTGTCGATGAGCTAAATGGATCTTCTAATCTTTCCACTTTAATTATTTGAGCTTCTCCTATGTAGAAGCCATTGTAACTTTCATTTTTTAATGATAATTTCATATCGTTTCCTTTAATTTAATTGTTTAATCTTATCAAGAATATGAGATAAAGTATCTTGAGGAAGATCTATCTCTTGTGTCATCCCATATCCGTTCTTTTTCAGTTTGATTAGCTTGTCAGGTCCTTCTAATTCAAGTATAACATCTGCCCAATAAGGTAATCTACTGTAAATCTTAATTGTTTTCTTCCCAGTAGGAGAGTCATTAATATATTCTTCCTTCATTCTGGAAGTTACTATCAAGAAATGTGGTGATCTTCTGATAGGGATTATTACATTATCCATTAAATCATATATATGACTCCAGTTGACTTTGGGATAAATCTTCTCTACTTTACTAACTTCTTTATAATGAAGTTCAGCAAAGTGTTGAATATCTGTGCCAGAATCATAGAGAATGGCTACTGGTTCCTTCTCTACTTTATAAATATATCCCAGTGCTTCACGAACTTCTTCGTATGAGCTTACTGGTTTATAAAGGATGTTCTTCTTATAGGGGGATTTGTTTGCAACAATCTCCCCCCTATTTTCTGAGTCAAGGAAATATACTCTCATTTCTTTTGCTATTGTTAAAGCAAGGTGAGTCTTTCCCGAGCCAGGTTCTCCGCTGATGAGCATCAGAGGTGAACTTGTAACGGGTTCTACTTCTCTAAACATCGGTTTCTCCTTCTGTTTTTATAGTTATTAAATAGTCTACTATTTGTTGTAACAGTAGATGTGGGTCAATCTTGAACGACACCGTTATGCTGGTTGCGGGTACAGTTATAGGGTCTCCGTTAATAGCAAGACCCCAAATCATTCCCCTACTAAGGGATGGAGAAAGAATTACTTCTCCATTATAACAGATCTGACTACTGAAAAGATTAGCTTCTGACCTTAGATATGAGGGTAGATTAAGGTACCCCCTTATTACATAGTCTCTGCTAAGGCTATCAAATTGACTTTCAAAATCTTGAATCAGTTTGATAAGAGACTCTACTCTATAAACAATATGAGTTCCATTTTGAGTTACCAGTTGCAACTCTGCACTTAATTTAGTTGGGTGCAAGTATGCTAAATAGACATCTCGTTGGATGTTCAGTGTTTGTAAAAGTAGAGATATTAATTTATATATGCGATGTTCAATCACCATTGTTCCCATCCTTAATGGACTGGATGTATTGATGAAGATCATCTAAGGAAAATGGCATATCTCCTTCATACACCAATTTTACTGATGAGATTGGCTTCTCGATGAAAGTTCCATCGACTGTGAGACCGTCAAGCTTCGTCCCGAAATTGACATAGTTTGTTATTCTATTATCCTTTTCGTCATAGATGGATATTCTCACGCTACTTGGAAACACTCCGTCTTGGTAGCATTTCAAAGTGAAGTATGGGTCAAGATTCCCAAACTCCTTAATATAACCTTCCACAAGAGACAATAAGGAGTCTATGTTGTGTATATAAAAGTACTCTTTGAATCTCTCCCAAGAAGTATCTCGGGCAACATCTTTCTTTATCGTCATCAAGTAACAACTGGAGTCGATGCTTAAGTGGCTAAAGAATTGTCTTAATATGGACAGGGCATGTCTATCCTTCATTCTCATGTTCTTCTCCTTCTATTATCTTGTTTAAGGATAGTAAGATTGATGATGCTTCGCTGTTATACTTTTCAACAACTTGCATCAGTTGAACTAATTCAGCTATATTATGTATATAGTCGTCCCTAAGAGTAAACACATAGTTACTTGGTAATTGACCAAGTGACTCAAGGAGATGGCTGATCTGCCTTTTTAATTTGTTATTTATTTTATACATTTATAGCTCCATTTATTTCTCCAGGTAATTCAAAATCATTATCTTCTTCTATCCGTATGTTATCACGAGTTAAGAGCATCCTATACTCGTCTACAGTTTTAAATAAGAATGTTTCGCTTGTCTCAAAACCTTCAAAGAAGAGTTGCTCTCCTTCATAGAACTTCTCTGGTTGTTCGATAACTAACCCAGACGAAGACTTCTCCTTAGAAGTCAAGTAAGCTTTTCCGCCAACAAATATTGGGGCAAGCTCTATGACCTTCTGAGGTATCATCTTTATTATCTCTTCGAGACTGGGCTTAACCCAGTAGTCACCTTCTATTTGAAGGACGACTATCGCAGGGTGAACATTAACATATTTTGCAAAGTATGTTAATGCTTCTGCTTGTTTTTTACTGATTTTTAGCATTAGTACTCCAGACAATCATGTACATATCCTTCAAGGTGTATCTGTCTACATAGAGGACACTTGATTGCCTTCAGATTTGTTAATATTAAATTCCCATTAATTCTGTTTAACTCACTAACTTCAATGGGTTTATTTTTAAATAGAGTGCAAGCATCGTCATCATCTTTTGTATAGTAATTCTGATAACTATACTTTGGATAATCTACATATTCGTAGCTTGCCTTTACAGGTACAAATGGTTTCTCAAAGGTTAACCCATTTTTCTCATCAATCTCAATGTAGGTATCATCTGAGATAGACCACATTCTTGATGGCATTAGGAAACCTTTAACATCTTCGATAGGAAGAATACCTTTTAGTATCCCTTCTGTTGAAGCGAAAAAGAGTGTGTCAATCTCTTTATCATAGAAGAAATTAACTGGGTTTGAATGTCTCCAGATAACTATCTTTTTTGGCTGTAGCATCGCCACAGTCCAACTCCCTTTTAATTTGTCAGGCAAGTCTTGGTAGCTACCTTCGTAGACTTCTCTAATAGCAAGAGAATCTACAACATCTCTAAATATTCCAAACTCGTGCCCATTATTAATCATCCCATTATGAACATAGGGATAATTTTGTTTAGATAATAACGGGTGGTTATTATCGTTTATCTTCTCGTCACCTTGTGTTGCTGCTCTGGTGTGGAAGATCATTTTGTTTGGCAAGGCTTGTTTAAATAAGTTAGCCCAACTTTGTTTCTTAATGAGCTCAGTCGAAGTCTCTGCAGCTTTGACTGTAATGCTCTTCCTACCTTGGATGTAGGCAAAGCCAGAGGCATCTTTACCACGGACTTGCATATCTGTGAAAAGAGTCTCAAGAGTTTCTCTATTGGGACGAGATGTTGAAAAGGAAATATAGCCACCTATTGAGCACATTTAATCCCCCAACTTTCTTTCTCTACTATGTAGAATTTCTTTTCTCTTCCAAGTAACTCTGTAATTAGAGGAGCTACTTCCTTGCAATTCTCTTGTATAAAGAGATCTGCATCTTGGACAAGTCGAGAAAATTGAGACAGATTTTCAGTGGCTTCTTTCACCACTTCTGTATCTTCTATCCCTAAATTAAATAGAGGGTTGTCTCCTACTATTTTGATTGAGGCCAGAAACAAGTAGGCTATTTCTGGAGTAGATAACCAAGACACTGGTTGTCTCCACTCGATCCCATGAGCCTTTCTTTTGAACGAGCCTACTTTACCATAATAGCCCGATCTTCTTCTTAATACATCGACAGGATTGAAGAAAGACATCTCCAATGCTGATGTAATTGCACTAAGGTTTTTTAACATAACGGCAGTGAGTGATGCGCCACCAAGATGAATATGTCCACCTTGAGGTCTTTCACCAGCCCCTATTGGGCCAGCGAGAAAGGTAAAATTACTCACTCCTTGTTCTCTGACTGTCTGGTATCCTTGCTCCAACAAAGAAGCAATTCTACCCACTAACTCGAGTGGGTTGATAGAAATACCAGGTCTCAGCTCTGCCAATGCTGAGTTGCCGTCAACACCTAACTCTCCCCCACCAGAGAAGAACTTAGATGCAGGTAATAATTCCCCATCACCATTGACAATTGTGAATTCTGGGTCACAGCCCAGGATAAGGTTTCTTTTCATTCTTATGAGTCTCCTTTAATATTTGTTCTCAGTAAGCCAAACTGGCT
>DZCE01000037.1 GCA_022736375.1 Arcobacter nitrofigilis
GATTTAAATACACAATGCATCTTTTATTGGTGCATTGACTCCTTATTTTTGTACCTAGCTTCCTTTTGGAAGGTTGGGTCTTATTTCTCAAAATTAAATTTATAATTTATCTTATTAAGCTTATTTCTAAAAATACTCTTTAACGATACTGGGGAAACTTGCAATCGTCTTATTGGCTTTTGCAATGTAGCCCTCAAATATATGCCGACTAACAGGGAATGCCTCGCCAAGCTCTTCATAGATAGCTATTTTGTTCTCCATGTGAGATTCTATGGCATCAAGGGTTAGTTGCATTGTCTCTCTTGTTATGGCATACTTCATAAGCATCTCAAACATTCTCTTTCGTGGATGGATAGTCATCGACTCTCCAGCATTCATGGCTATCTCTTTCATATCAAGCCTTGAGATATATATCCCACTATTAGCTGGAGCAACAAGAAGTGAATACAAAGCGTCGGTATAGGTGGGATAGTCTGCAAAATCTGTATTTATTTCTGTGTCACAATCACCAGATATACAAAAATCCTCTTTGACTTTAAGATTATCAAATGTCTCTTTTAATGATTCGTAAGTATTCATATTTTTCCTTATAAATTTTTGGCGTTTTGATGAAGAAATATTGCTTCATCTTCTTCTGTTTTACATCGCTTACATATCACTTCACCTTCGCCACTATATGTAAAATGATTTCCACACTCATTGCATCTTTTGATATTGAAACTAGCCAATACTCTTTGCGTTGGAGCAAAGAACTCTTTTAATTCAAAAGTTGGCTGTAGATGAATTGAGCTCTCCAAGCAAACATCATGACACAAATGACACTTCACGCAAAGCATTGCATCAAAATTAATCTGGGATAGATTACTAGCCGCACCGAGTGCCCCAGTTGGACAAATACGATAGCACATTTGGCAATTTGTGCAGCTACTATCGATATATTTTTGAGAGATAAAAGATATATTCTCTCCACTGATTGTATCGGTGCTAAGTGGCTCTTTTTCTCTTTTTAGGATAGCAAAAAGTAGTTTTCTCTTATCAGGGATTTGCTTATTTTTGATTTTAGATATAGTAGAGGTGTCTAGCCCAAAAGTCTTTAGCTCATCTGAGCTGACCGCTGAGTCAAATTTAGCTTTTTGCAATGCCAGATTGGCTGGTTTTATGTTTTCTAGAAACTCTCTTCTGCTCTTGCTCCCTTGTAAAGCTTTTGGCTCTTCTTTTTTATCCACTAACTCTATGGCTGGTTTGCCCATTGCTGTGAGCAAGAAATTAGCCTCTTGTACATTTGATAATATTTGTGGGTAAAGTTTTTCTGCAATATCGCAACCACCGCAATGTCCAATATCCATCATCACACCCAAGTTGCCACCAAGTGCCAAAGATAGCATATCCTCTGCCCCAAAAATAGCCAGACATGGTACATTTGTCTTGCAAGATATTAAACTAGGAGCTTCAAACTGTTCAAATGCAAAATTAATAGCACTAAAAGTAGAGAGTGAAAATGCACTTGTAGGGCAAACTCCTACGCACCCTCCACACTCAACACAATCTTGAGGCATAAATGCTGGGAGATGTGGGCTAAGCTCAATAGCGTTAGTCGGACATATATCCACACATTTCACACAAGTAGAGCTTACTGCACTAGTTCTTACACATGATGCAATTTCTAGCTTTAGGCTCACTGCTCACTCTTTGTGATACTGCTATCAATATACTCATAATCACTCAATAAAAACTCCAATGCAAGTTCGGCAGCATCATGATAAAGTGGAGTTGAGGCCTCTTTTTTCATATTAATCAAAAACATTGGAGCCCATTTGAGCAGATGGTCGTCCAAAAATCCTTTTTGAATAAACAAAAGCTCTTGAACGCCATCATCATCGTTCGCCTCATATGCTTTGTTTGTAGCCTCACAAAGCATATGCATAAATTCAAGCTCTACGCCTAGATGATCGCTACTCACAACCCTTGCTTTTTCTAGCTCGACTTTGAAATCCAAAGCATTATATAGTGACATAAGTGGGCTTTGTCCGCCACTTTGTATCATCTGATCTTCTCTAGTATAAAAACTCTCATACGGCACTAAGTGCATCAAAAACAGGTGTGCATAATCTGCATCGTAATATTGTGAGATTAACTCACCACATTGTAGCTTGGATTTTTTATCCCACGACGCATAATGTGGCAAAAGTGCCTTTAGTGGTTCGTTCTCTTCTATTAATTTCAGAAATTCACAATCAACTTCAGTTATCATGATTCTAGAAATCAATCCATATAGCGTTTTTCTATTTTCTAATTCTATGGCTGTCATATTGCTCTTTTTGGATTTGTTTATTTTATCATTATATCGAGAATTTCTGATGTGCAAATGCACAACAGAAAATATATTAAGCTTTTATATTAAAACTGTATGCGTTATCAGTCATGCCCCATGCTGGTCGTTTATAGTGTTTTGGTCTTCTTAGTTTGTCTTCTGCCGTAAGTGGTCTTGTTAGTTTATCTCTCCACGCTTGATAAATCTTCATGTTATTTTCATAATTCACATGAATATCACCAATAGTATCTTCGTCTCCAGCTAGTTCCACGGTTACTTTTTGATGCCATGCGTGATTACCTGCTATTGGATCTGGCTGAGCAGGTGCAACAGCATTTTGCCATGCACCACTTAGTCCATCCCACCAGATATTATCAACATCTTTATTAAACTCTTTAAACTGCCAACTATCTTTACGCTCCATCATACCAGCAATGATGCCTTGTTTTGGTTTTAGTGTGCCGATTTTTCCATCCATGCCTATCTCATATAGTGGAGCACCAACACCCATAACACCAAGTGGTTGACTAAATCCTGGAATCTCAACTGAGTTTTTGAGCTTCCATCTACCTGCGTGATGAGAACAAGCAAGAGTTCCAGGCAAAATACCCTCAGTAGGAACTGCCATAGCTATGAAATATCCACTCACAAGTCCACTCACAGTATCACTGATAGTTACTTTTATCTTGTCTTCTCTTTTTATTCCTAGTCGTGTGGCATCTTTTGTAGCTATCCAGATAGGATTATGATTTTGTGAAATCTCCATTAGATGTTTAGAGTTTACACTTCTTGTGTGAATATTGTATGATAGTCTATATATCGTATTGAGTGCAAAATCATTATCATTTTTCATATACTGATGATGAACTTGAGATATTAGATGAATCATCTTGTCTCTTTGAGTTTGATTAAGCGGGTAGAATGGCACAGCGTATTCAGCCCATTTCCAATCTTTCATAAATTGAGCAAACACCTCAAGTTTACGGCTAGGAGTTCTAAACCCCTCTACCATTTTGTCGCCCATTTTTAGCCCAATTTTTTTCACATCATCGCCATCAAGTAACTTTGCTGATACGATATTATTCTCAACTTTTAGAGTATTTGCATCAAACTTAGTATGCAAAGCATGGATTACACCTTCATGGGCTACCAATTCTCTTTCTTGTGGACGATAAACATCTTTCTCCTCAAGCCAAGTACCCATATCTCTCATCATCTCATAGTTCGGATATTTGCTATTGGCATATTTTGGGTTGTGCTTAGCTTCATGCTCAAGATTATGCAACTTAGCAAACGCAGCGTCATACCACTCTGCTATTGTGGTACATCTAGTTGGGTCAACTTTAGATGCCCAATGATCTCTTATGCCTAGAGTTCCATCTGGATCTATATGATGAACCATCATATTCATCCAAAACTCAGTCTCTTCCCATATCTCCCCAAGTCCACTAGCCATATGTGCCTCAAGCGTACCTCTAGTAGGATCTTTTGGTTTCCATCCAAGTTTCTCTAGTGCAACTCTAAGAGCTGGTTGTCTAAATCCTATAAATACTGCTGGTTTAATAGGCTCAGAGTGCTGGTCATGTCGCTCCCCTGAAAGTCCAACAGGCAAAATATAGTCACAATACCAATTTGTTTCAGACCAAGTTGGAGAGAGATTAAATGTAAGTTCCATCTTGTCTTCTCTCTTCATGCACTCTATCCATCTAAAGCCATCTGGGTTAATCCACACAGGATTGTAAACACGAGGCATATAAACTGCTAGCTTACTAGGAATTTTAAGTCCTCTTGCATTCCATTTTTCTCTCCATTCATCATCCATAAGGTAATGAGGCAAAAGATAACTAGGGTCATAAGTACAAAGTGGCATTTCAGGTGGATACTCTAGCTCGTTCCATACATCAATCTTGCCTGGTTTTTTACCAGCCACAGTAGCAGCGTCACCCTTGCCATTAACAGCCACCTCGTGCCAGTCAACAAAGCTAACACCACCTTTGTC
The DNA here is from genome assembly GCA_022736375.1 of Arcobacter nitrofigilis. Classification (GTDB taxonomy): domain Bacteria; phylum Campylobacterota; class Campylobacteria; order Campylobacterales; family Sulfurovaceae; genus BN30871. Next base: position 4,311 of record DZCE01000037.1, read on the forward strand.
TCCAGCCATTGAACCTCTAAGAGTTAGTAGGAAGAATCCTGATTTGGTATTCATCCAGCCACCACGGTGACCTACTGTTCCTGCTCTCCAGAAGAATGAAGCAACCTTGTCTTCTGCGTCTATAAACATATCAAATAGTTTTTCTAGAGTTTTTGGCTCTACTCTACACTCTTTTGCTGCAAACTCCAGCGTAAATGGAGCGTACATTTTTTTCATAAGCTCAATAAAATCTTCATAGCTCTCACCAGTAGGGATTTCAGAGATTATACCTTCGCTTTTCATAAACTCAAGATGAGCTTTATCTTTCATCAAAACATCCCAGTTTGTCCACTCTTTTACAAACTCATGTTTGACTAGGTCACTACCGTTTTTATCTTTTTCATTTAGAATTCTATTGGCTAGATGAAGATACAGGGCAGCTTCAGTACCTGGCCAAACAGGCACCCACAAATCAGCCATACCTGCAGAGTTTGACATACGAGGATCTAGCACAACTAGTTTTGCACCTTTTCTTCTAGCATCTGCTATTAGTCCAGCAGCAGCTTGGAAATAGTGACCAGCATCAGCAGCGTGAGATGATTGCAAGAAGATTAATTTTGCATTTGCCCAATCTGTTGAGTTTCTATCTGTTCCAGCATATTGGTGTGTTCCAGCTCTAGCTCCTGCACTACAGATGTTAGTATGAGAACTATATCCATCAACGCCTAGTGAAGCTATAACTCTATGTCCAAATCCACTCTCGTTTGGTCTTCCAACATGATAAACAATTGATTTTTTAGAAATCTCATCACCTATTTTAAGTGTATCATGGATTTTTTTACCAATAGTTCCCATCGCTTCATCCCACGATGTTCTGACCCACTTGCCTTCCCCTCTTTTGCTTCCAGTTGCTCTTTTCAAAGGGAAAGGGATTCTATCTGGGTCATACATTTGGCTTAAAGTGGCGTAACCTTTTGCACAGTTTCTTCCACGACTGCCATAGTGTAGAGGATTTCCCATATATTTTCTGACTTTTAAATCTTTAGGGTCTTTGCTTTTTTTGTAATCCCCTATCTCAACCCACGCCGTAAGTCCACACAAAGCTTCACAGTTATTACAGATAGTTGGTACGAGCATATATTCATTCTCTTTTATACCGTCTGGATTACTTTCGCTCCTGATGCCCATTCGCTCAGTACCGCCTCTTTTCCAATCGTCACCATCTAGCTCTTTAAAACTGTCCCATTGTGCAAACGGAGGATAAAATGCAAGCTCTCCACTCTTTGCTGGAGTTGATGTTGACTCTGTGGCAAATGCTGGAGTGTCCACAATTGTCTCAAATACACCTTTTGTAAGTGCTACTCCAGCAACTGTATATGCTGTTCCTCTAAGGAAGCTTCTTCTACTCTCTAAGAATATTGGTTGTTGTGTTTCTATTTTCTTTGTCATCTCTATCTCCTTAGCTTAACGGTAACATTTGTGGAATTTTTAGCCATACATCTTTTGCACAATACAATCCAATTAACGCAAGTATCCCAGCAAATCTTAGAAGTGTATAGTTGTCCTCTTTGACTGAAGTGGTCACTAGTGCAAATGGAATTACATATCCAACAATCATTGCAAACCAAAATTCAAAACTATAACTTCCGCCAAGATGAATAAATGCTAATGTAGCCTCCACTTCACTATTTTTAAATGAGAAGAAATATTCCCCCATATAAAGCGTAAAGCTGATTGCGACAGCCACGGCTAATATCATGGCGGTTCTTGCTCTAGCCTCTTTGCTCCATGAGCCAGAAATTATCAGTAGTGTTGCACTTCCAGCCATAAATGCAGCTAACATCATCTGAATCATTTCAATAGGAGCTTCCCATAGTCCTCTAGCACTTGATTGTGCCATAATGATAGCCGTGTACATAGTCACAGGTAGTGCCAAAAACACAATATACGGCATTAGCTTCTCGTATAATCCACTGTTTGCCCTTACTTTTTTAGCCAACTTGTGGCTTCTTAATATATTTGGCATCTCGTCAAGTAGCCCGATAGCAGCCAAAAGAGTAACAAGTCCAGTAAATATACTAGCCATCCAAGCTCCAACAGTAATTGCACTTGTAAAATGTGGGTGTAAAAAGATATTTACCATTCTAAGAGGTTGATGTAAATCCAAAAGTGTAAATAACAAAAATACATTTAAAGCTACAAATGATATAATTGGCACTAACCATCTCACATTTGGAATACTCTCTTTTTTATATCTATACATCAAGTAAGCTCCAACCATAATAATACCAGTACCTATACTTTTTGCCCACATGTTTAGTGTTATCATCCAGCCCCAAACAATACCATTTAGTGCTACATCAAATGTCACAACGGCATGCGTTGCTGCTACTGTACTCTCTACCATTAGTGTTCTCCTTTGCTTTTTTCTATATTACTATCCATAGTTGCAAACCCTGTATTATCCATATGGTCATGACCAAAAATAGGAGTTAAAAATCTATCAAGCATTGAGTGGTTAGGGTCACCAACATGGTCAAGATGAGTTATATTTGTAAATAAACTAAATCCTTCTAGTCTTTGGTGAGCTAGTGGGTTTAGGGTTTGATTACCACCACCAACATAATAGTGCTTAGGATCTGTATGTTTTTCTGGTTTTCGAACCTGTACTCCGCCTTGGTGTTCCATTATGTATCTTGAGATATGACTTGTTGGGTTGTCGATGTCACCAAATATATTTGCTTCAACTGGACAAGCAACCACACACGCTGGCATCATTCCACCCTCTACTCTATGAGCACAGTATGTACATTTATCAGCCGTATTTGTCTCTGGATTCATATATATTGCGTCATATGGACAGGCCATTATGCACCCTGCACACCCAATACATCTACTGCTATCAATATTCACTATTCCGTTTGGCAAGTAATGAAGAGCTGAAACTGGACATATTTTCTCACATGGTGCATCTTCACAGTGATTACATCTCATTGGTGTAAAACTTCTTGAGGTCTCTGGGAAAACTCCAATATCAACATATTTTACTTTTAGCCTCCATGAAGATAATGGCACTTCATTTTCTACCTTACAGGCTATCTCGCAACCTTTGCACCCCATGCACAGATTAAGATCAACTAAAAATCCCAATTTCATACGCTCTCCTTGTCATTATGATGTAATACTTTATAAATATTATTTTACAAATATAGTATAGTTGAAGTTTTATTAAAAAGATATAGTTTTGATATAAAATAAGAAAAAATTATCCAACTTGTGTAAAGAATTGTAATAATTCATTAGTAAATATGCATATATAATTCAATTTTACTGTCAATTTTTAACATGATGGTAATTCACTACGCATTGCTGGTTTGCTCACAGAACTATATCCTGTGATTTTATTGTCATTCAAAATAGGTGTAATATGAATATGTGCCCAATAGTATCGTCCATCTTTTCTGAGATTTTTAACTATTCCCATCCAGCCCTTATTATTTTTGAGAGTACTCCACATATCAGCAAATAATTCGCTTGGCATAGACGGATGTCTCAAAATATTATGATTCTTACCTACTAGTTCAACCAATGAATAGCCACAAGCTTCGCAAAATTTACTATTGGCGTAGGTTATTGTACCGTTTAAGTCGGTTGAGCTTATAAGAATTCCTTTCTCAAAAATATACTCTTCGTCTAAATTTTTTACTCTCGTTTTTCCATTTATAAGAGATTTAAAATGATTCTTTCTTGCTTCAAAAACATCAAACTTATCTTTGTCTTTTACCGCAACTTCACTAAAGTAGCTTTTTGCTGAATCAACAAACACATCTTTAAACTCAGAATATTGATATGTTTTGTCCGCAGATAAATCTGTTGATTGTTGTGCCATTTTCAAATCCTAAAAATATTTTCTTTATTATTGAGAAAAAGTATTACATTTTGGAGACATATTGATTCCATGGGCAATCACATATTTTAAAATAATTATTTTTCCAATTTAAACTCTATATCTTGCTATTAACTTCATACCTGTTATAATTACAAAAAATACAAAGGCTACAAATGGGACTAAAATCTGATAGTTGGATACGAGATAAATCATTAAATGAGGAGATGATAGCTCCATTTTGTGAAGCCTTAGTAGGCGAAGGTGTGGTCAGCTATGGACTTAGTAGCTATGGGTATGACATACGAGTAAGTAATGAATTTAAGATTTTTACAAATATAAATGCTCAAGTAGTAGACCCAAAAGATTTTGATGATGCTAATGTAGTGGATTTCGTGGGAGATGTATGTATAGTACCACCAAACTCATTTGCACTTGCCAGAACTATAGAATATTTCAAAATGCCAAGTGACACTTTGGCGATATGTCTAGGCAAAAGTACATATGCGAGATGTGGGATTATAGTAAATGTCACACCTTTTGAGCCTGGTTTTGAAGGGCATATCACCATAGAAATATCAAACACAACGCCACTTCCTGCAAAAATATATGCCAATGAAGGCATTGCTCAAGTTCTATTTTTACAGGGTGACGAACAATGTGAAACTACATATAGCGACCGTAAAGGCAAGTACCACAAACAAGAGGGAATTACACTCCCTAGAATTTTAAAAAAATAAGTGGCTGGTAAGCTGATTTAATTATATGCTCCAATACTGTCATTCTTGTGACCAATCCATCATTCCTGCGTAGGCAGGAATCCACTGGATACACGGGTTAAGCCCGAGTATGACGATAGGATTTATTGTTTATTTTTTCAAGCATTTTTATCTTTTATCCAACCATCTGCAATACATATAAAGTACAAAAATCTGATGTTTAAAACCTCCACTACTTGCTTTTTCTAGCAAAAAATCCACCTCATCATCCACAAATATCTTATGCTTTTTATTTACTGTTCGTATAAGCTCTAGTTCGTTTTCTTCTATAAGCCACTCCATATATGGATAGCTAAATCCTCGTTTTTTTCGCTCTATAATTTCACTTGGTAGATATTCGTGGGCTATATCTTTGATAATAGCTTTGCTTGTCGTTCCAAATTTGATTTCAGGCGATATACCAAATGCACACTCTACCACTCGTTCATCCAAAAATGGTGACCTAGCCTCCAGTCCACATATCATACTAGCTCTATCAAGCTTTGTCAGAAACAGATTACCTAGTTTGATTTTCATATCACAAAAGCTATACCAATCAAGCTCGCAGTATCGCCCACTATATATAAACTCATCTCTATATTTTTGGATTATGAATTGCGAGGTATTGTCTTTTATATTTCGTTTTAAGAGGCGATTTTGTTGCAAATCAGTAAATATTTCAGCAGTACTTCTAAACAGCACCGAGCCCTCCAGTACTCTTTTGTGCCACTCCCATTCTTTGTTTGCAGAATAATTCCCCTTTAGTTGATTCAGTAGCCAATTTGGGCGTTTAAATTCCTTTAGTTTTTCTAGCTCATAAAACTCTTTATATGTTTTGTATCCCAAAAATAGCTCATCACTTCCATCGCCTGTGATGACCACTTTTTTGCCATCACTTTTGATTTGTTTTAGCACACTTAGTAGTGGTAAAATGGCTGGGTCACCCAGTGGTGACTCGAAATATCTATCCACAATATCTAGATTTTCATAAAATTGCTCTTTTTTGAAGATGACTTCTGTATGATTTGAGTTTATCTGTTTGCTCACTATTTGTGCATACAACCTCTCGTCATACTTGATATATTTATCCTCATATCCCACACAATATGTATCTATTTTTTGCTCTTTGGACAACATGGCAGCAACAAGCGATGAATCTATACCACCTGAAAGCAGAACTCCAAAATCTACATTGTTTGGGATACGGCATTTCACAGCATTTTTTAATGATTCATGCACTACAAGTTTGCTCTCGTGAAGCGTATCGTATTTAATTTTGTCATTTAATGGCTTATATTTATTTTGCAAACTTATACTTTCTCCATCAAATTCTAGTGATGAACCAGCATCTAGAGAATATATATCTTCAAAAAAGGTACTTGGCGAAATTGTTGTTTGAAAACTAAGATAGTTTGACAAGGCTTCATATCTCACCTGATGATTGTTACCAAGTGCCTTTACCTCGCTACCAAACCAAAATGAACCATCTATGAGAGTATAAAACAGAGGTTTTTTGCCAACCTTATCTCTAAAAAGCTTTAGTTTTTTACCATCATAAATTGCTATTGCATACATACCTTGCAGATAATCCACAAATGAATTACCATATTTTTGATAATATTCACATATTATACTCTCTTCTTGTATATTCTCAAGTCCTATTTGCTCTCCAAGCTCTTTATGGTTGTATATCTCCCCATTTAACAAAATAGTGTACCCAAGATGTTTGAATATTTGAGTTTTGTGTTCGCACGAACTCGTAATTGCAAGTCGATGAATGCCAAAGAAATCGTTCTGAGTTGCTATAAAATTGCTACCATCTTCTCCTCTATGAGAAAGGAGTGAAAATGACTCTTTTGCACACTCTGTATCATACTTTCCAATCACCCCGAATATGGCACACACTCAAAAACTCCTTACATGTAACGCAAAATAAGACGATAATCTTTTTATTTGTGTTACAATACCACAAAAATATTCACAAAGCGTATAAAATGAAAAATTTGATTATAGTTGAGTCCCCAGCCAAAGCAAGAACAATCACAACATTTCTCGGAAAAGACTATAAAGTTGTAGCCTCAAAAGGACATATACGAGACTTACCTGCTTATAATTTTGGTATCAAAATAGATGAAACAACTGGAGATTTTTTGCCACAATATACAGTTCCAAAAGAGGCATCAGGAACCGTAAAAGAGCTAAAAGCATTAGCCAAAGAAGCGACAAACATCTTTATCGCAACCGATGAAGATAGAGAGGGTGAGGCTATTGGATTTCACATCGCTACTGCAATCGGCAAAGAACCATTGTCGTTGCCTAGGATAGTTTTTCATGAGATTACTAAGTCTGCTATCAATCATGCACTTGAAAATCCAAGAATAATTGATATGCAAAGTGTAGATGCACAGCAAGCCAGAAGATTGCTTGACCGTATGGTTGGCTACAAATTATCTCCACTACTTGCTAGTAAAATTCAAAAAGGACTAAGTGCGGGTAGGGTTCAAAGCTCTACTCTAAAAATAGTAGTCGATAGAGAAAGAGAGATACAAGCTTTTGTACCTATTGAGTACTGGAGCATAGATGGCATATTTGCTCCTGATATCGAGGCATCTTTGGTTCATCACAAAACCACCAAAATAGACAAGCTAACGATTACAGACAAGAAGATGAGCGATGAGATAGAGGCGTCATGCAAAGCAGATACATATACAATTAGCGAAATAGAGACAAAATCTAAAAAAACCAAAACACCTCCTCCATTTATGACATCCACATTGCAACAAAGTGCATCAACTCAATTAGGATTTTCTCCTAAAAAAACAATGATGGTAGCACAAAAGCTTTATGAAGGTATTAAGACAGATAAAGGCGTTATGGGTGTCATAACCTACATGAGAACTGATAGTTTAAATCTTGCAAAAGAAGCCATAGAGAAAGCTCGTGAGTATATAAATAGTAACTTTGGAGAAAAATATCTACCGACAAGCCCACGAATTTATACAAGCAAAGCAAAGGGGGCTCAAGAAGCTCACGAAGCAATCCGCCCAACAATGGTAGAGTTTGATCCAAAAACTGCTAGCGAATATCTGGCTGCTGATGAGCTAAAGCTATACAAGCTAATTTATAATAGATTTCTAGCATGTCAAATGAATGAGGCAATCATCGAATCGCAAAATATCCTATTTGAGGGCAATGAAAATACATTTAAAGTCAATGGTAAAAGACTAATATTTGATGGTTTTTACAGAGTCACAGGATATACAGAAAAAGATAAATTATTGCCAAAACTAGAGCCAAAAAGTGAAATAAAATTAAACAAAATAGTTTCACTTCAACATTTCACAGAACCACCAGCAAGATACAATGAAGCAAGCCTAATTAAAATGATAGAATCACTAGGCATAGGTAGACCAAGTACATATGCGCCTACTATATCTATACTTGAAACTAGAAAATATATAACCTTTGTTGAGAAGAGAATTCATCCTGACGAGAGTGCATTTTTGGTTACCAAGATGCTTGAAGAGCATTTTCCAGAAATTGTGGACAGTAATTTTACTGCCAACATGGAAGAGAAGCTTGACCTTGTTGCAAGTGGTGAGCAAAATTGGCAAACTATTTTAAAAGAGTTTTATGGTCCATTTATGGAAAAAATAGCAGCTGGCAAAGAAAATATAATCAGTCTAAAAACAGCAACACCAACAGGTGAAAAATGCCCAGAATGCGAAAGTGAACTACTCCTTAGAAAAGGTCGCTTTGGCGAATTTATAGCATGTAGTAATTTTCCTAAATGCAAATATACTAAAAATATGGGCAAGGCAAAAGAAGAGGGCAATACAGACGGTGATAATAGTAGCGAGACTACTGAAGAAAAATGCGACAAATGTGGTGCTGATATGACAATAAAGGGTGGTAAGAGAGGAAAGTTCCTGGCGTGCACAGCATATCCAACTTGTAAAAATACAAAATCATTGACCCCAACGGCAGAGATAAAAGCACCATGTCCAGAGTGCGGTGGAAAACTAAGCGAGAGGCTCGGGAAAAGAGGTAAGTTTTATGGGTGCAGTAATTATCCTGAATGTAATTTTATAGCAAATTTCGAACCAACAGAGCATAAATGTAGCGAATGTGGGTATATGATGGGTAAAAAAATACTTAAAACAAAAGAGTATTATGAATGCTACAAATGCAAACATAAAGAGGATATAATATGATGCCAAATGAAGTTTTTTTGTGTGCTATAAACAACATATTAAGTGGGAGTTGTGCGGAGGATTGTTCATTTTGCACTCAAAGCTCAAGGTATCATGCTGATATTGAGAGATATACGCTAAAACCGATTGAAACTGTAGTCGCTGAAGCTCATAATGCAAAAAGCAATGGGGCGTTAGGATACTGCCTTGTTACAGCCGGACGAGGACTGGATGATAGAAAAACAGAATATATAGCCAAAGCAGCAGCAACAATCAAAAAAGAGATAGATGGTCTAAACTTAATTGCTTGTAATGGACTTGCCAATAAAGAGCAACTAAAATTTCTCAAAGAAAATGGTATAGATAGCTATAACCACAATCTGGAAGCATCACAATCATACTATAAAACTATCTGCACAACCCATACATGGGAAGAGAGATATGCAACATGTGAGAATGTGAAATCAGCTGGGCTATCATTATGTAGTGGGGGGATTTTTGGAATGGGAGAAAGTAGTTGCGACAGAGACGAGCTTATAAAGTCCATACTTTCACTATCCCCTGATTCTGTACCTCTAAATTTCTATCATCCAAATCCATCACTACCAATCAAAGAGCGAAATATAAGTAGTGATGATGCCCTAAAAATTATATCTACCATGAAAAGTGGACTTGGCGAAGGCAAGATTTTAATGGTAGCTGGTGGAAGAGAACTTATATTTCATGGTCTGGAACTTGAAATGTTTAATGCTGGAGTCAACGCAATTGTCTCTGGAAATTATCTCACTACCAAAGGTGATGAGCCAAGCAACGACAGACTTATGCTAAATGCTCTTGGGCTAAGTGTTGCTATTAGTTGCGATCACTTGAAGTAACTAGCTGTCACTTTTATTTCTATTTTGTTGCTTAAGTTCAAAATATTTTTTTTGTAGCATCGCATTACTATTTTTTAGCTCAATAATTTTATTTGTCAAGTTCTCTTTTTCACTTCTAAGCGAAACATATGTCAAAATAGAATTCTCTCCGAAAAATAAAATACCAAGGTAAACACCAAAAAAAGCAATAACAGAACCAATGATAAGAAATTTCCTATCAACAGCATCTGATACTAAAGCAAATATTTTATTTATCATCTAATGACGCTAGAAAAGATTTTTACCTAAATATTCACACCCCTCGAATGTTAATTCACGCTCAATCTCAAGAAGTCTATTGTATTTAGCAATTCTATCACTTCTAGCGGTTGATCCTGTTTTAATCTCTCCAGTATTCAAAGCAACAGCAAAGTCAGCTATAAATGTATCTTCACTTTCACCAGAACGGTGGCTCATTACGCACTTATATCCATTTCTTTGTGCTGTTCGTACGGTTAGCATAGTTTCGCTAACTGTACCTATTTGATTTGGCTTGATAAGAATTGAATTTGCTATTCCTTTTTCAATTCCCTCTTTTAGAATATTTACATTGGTTACAAATAAATCATCTCCAACTATTTGAATTCTACTTCCAAGTCGCTCAGTCATAATCTTCCAGCCAGCCCAATCATCTTCGCTCAATCCATCTTCTATTGACACTATCGGATATTTATTGCACATATCTTCATAATAGCTAACCAACTCTTCGCTTGTAACTTTTCTATTTTCAGACTTTAGATTATAGAGTCCATTTTCATCAACCAATTCAGAAGCTGCGACATCAAGTGCTATTGCAATTTGCTCTCCAGCCTTATATCCTGCTTTCTCTATTGCTTGCATAATTACCTGTATTGGCTCTTCATTATTTTTAAGATTAGGTGCAAATCCACCTTCATCCCCAACAGCAGTACTCTCACCCATATCATCAATAATTTTTTTAAGATGATGATAAACCTCTGCACTTGCTTGAAGTCCATCTGAAAATTTATCAAAACCTAGAGGCATAATCATATACTCTTGAAAATCAACAGAATTATTTGCGTGCGAACCACCATTAATAATATTTAGCATAGGCACTGGTATCAAAAGAGCATTAGCACCACCTAGATATCTATAAAGAGGTATTTTTAGTGATTTGGCTGACGCTCTTGCTATTGCCATTGAGACGCCCAAAACTGCATTGGCACCCAAATTTGCATAATTATCAGTGCCATCCAACTCTTTCATGGCAGCATCTATTTCACCTTGCCCAAATGGACTTGAGCCAATTAGTGCTTCGGCTATAATCGTATTGATATTTTCACATGCCTTTAGGACTCCTTTGCCCATATAACGACTTCCACCATCACGAAGCTCTAACGCTTCTCTTTTGCCAGTACTTGCGCCGCTTGGAACTATCGCGTTTACTAAAGTACCATCACTTAGGTGTACAGTTGCTCTTACAGTTGGGTTTCCCCTACTGTCCATTACTTCATCAGCTCTAATATCATCAATATATATCATATTTTACTACTCCATTATAAGTTGGCATATTTTAACGAAAATTATCTAAAGTCTTGATTTAGTACCTACTCTTCAGATGCTAAATCGCCCTCACCCATAGATAGCATATCGCTTACGCCAAGTGCTTCTCTAATTTTTCCTTCTATCTCTTCACGCAGAGGAATATTATCTTTTAGCGTCTGTTTTGCACCCTCTTTACCTTGTCCTAATTTTGTAGCCCCGTAACTAAACCATGCTCCCGCCTTGTCTACAATATCAAGCTTAACTCCATAATCTATGATTTCGCCCTCGCTACTAATCCCCTCTCCAAACATAATATCAAATTCTGCTTGTCTAAATGGTGGTGCTACTTTATTTTTCACAACCTTGGCTTTTACTCTATTTCCTATTGATGATTCGCCCTGTTTTAGCGTTGCAATTCTTCGTACATCTATTCTTACTGATGCATAAAATTTCAAAGCATTTCCACCAGTTGTAGTTTCAGGAGAACCATAGCCCATTGTTCCTATTTTCATACGAATTTGATTTATAAAGATTACTGTTGTATTGGTTTTATGCAATACACCCGTTAGCTTCCTAAGTGCTTGGCTCATTAGCCTAGCTTGAAGTCCAACATGCATATCGCCCATGTCTCCTTCTATCTCGTTTTTTGGAGTAAGTGCTGCAACTGAATCCACAACGATTAATCCAACCGCTCCACTTCTAGCAAGTGTTTCTAGTATATCAAGTGCTTGTTCGCCATAATCTGGCTGAGAGACCAAAAGATTATCTACATCTACTCCCAAATTCTTGGCATACTTTACATCAAGGGCGTGTTCGGCATCAATAAAGGCACAAATCTCTCCATTTTTTTGAGCTGCTGCTGTTATTTGCAAAGCTAGAGTTGTTTTTCCAGATGATTCCGGACCATATATTTCTATTACTCTTCCTTGTGGCACGCCACCGATTCCTAGAGCTATATCAAGACCCAATGAACCCGTACTAATAGACTCAATCGGTTCGAAATCTTTATCCCCAAGACGCATAAGCGTACCTTTCCCGAACGATTTTTCAATCTGCTTCATAGCCATCTCTAGTGCTTTTTCTTTTTGTGCATCCATTGCCATAAAATATCCTTTGGTGTAGTTTTGTAATTCTATCGCTATTTTAATGGATTTATGATGAGGAGTAACAAAATATGTCAAATTGACATATT
>DZCE01000117.1 GCA_022736375.1 Arcobacter nitrofigilis
ATATGGTCAATTAACAGTACTAAACCAAATTTGCATTAAATTAAAAGATAAATATGGTATAATATAATCAAATTCGTTAATCTTTAATATAAATAAAAATAAATAAAAGCCATTAGGTTTCTATTTATTTAAAGAGGAAAAGCAATGAAATTATATACTTTAGCATTAGTTATGTCATCAGCGTTTGTATTTGCAGCTCAGCCAGTTGCATTTGTAAAAAATATTGATGGTAAATGTGAAATCAATAGATTAGATATAACCCATGCAGCAAAAAAAGGCGAATATATTTATGCCAAAGACAAAATAACTACATTAAAAAATAGCACCATCGCAATTTCATTTAACGACGGCACACGAATAAGTGCGGGGCCTAAAAGCACTATTAATATAGATGATTATATATTTGAACCATCAGCAAATAACTATAAAATAAATCTTTTCTTGCAAAAAGGCAAGATGGTTTTCGAATCAGGAAAAGTCAGCAAACTAGCACCAAAAAGCGTATCCATCAAAACACCGCAAGGTATTATCGGTATTCGTGGCACCAAATTCGCCGTTGAAGCCAACTAATTATATGATGAGGTAATTATGATTAATAAAATAAAAAATCACAAAAAAATATTATTGTCACTTATGATAATTGTTGCTAGTAGTAGCTTTTCATTTGCTGAGCTTATGCATGGTCCAGAACAAGCCAAACAGCAAAACTCATCCAAATATGGAACAATCATTGTTTATAGAGAAAATGACAGCAACACCATGAGATCGCCTGTCATATTTGTCAATGGTAAGGTTGTCGGTGCTTTGTTGCCAAATGAATATGCACAAACAAATGTATGCACGGGTGAGATACAATTAAACATATCTTCAAGAGGTAGCATAGTAAATTCTGGGTTGACACAAAGTGTCAATGTTGCCGCAGATACAATAACATATGTAAAGGTTGCCCCAAGTAGCAATACATTCGATATGGAGATTAGCAGTAACCCTAAAATACAAGAGCATATTGATACAATCAAAAAAATTAGCAATGTAATCAATCGTCAAGTTTGCACAATCCCATCTACTAATGTGGTTTTGCTAGATACCAACAACTCCAAGCATAATGCAGTTGTGGTATCCACAAAGAGTGGTGAAGCAATGATAGACAAACCATATCTAAATAGTACATTGACAAGTGATGCTGTGAAACCAACGCCACCAACAAAAGCAGACCCCGTTGCTGTGAGACAAAAATATGCAAAAGAACTTTCTATGCTACCTAGTCAACCAGAATCTTTTTTGTTTTATTTTGAAAATGATGAGATTAAGCAATCATCAAAAAAACAAATAGGGAAACTTAAAAAAATAATATCGACTCGTCAACCCGCAGCCATCGACATTATTGGTCATACTGATACAGTAGGCGATAGTGCTCAAAACTATACATTAGGGCTAAAAAGAGCAAAACAAATTGAGCAATATCTTCTCTCCCAAGGTATTCAAATGACACGCAAGCGAGTGATTTCATATGGCGAGAAAGATTTGCTTGTAGTGACACCTGACAACACATCAAATCCATTAAACAGATGTGTTGAAGTAGTTGTGAGATAAATGAAGCATAAACTGAAATTAGTCGGATATGTATTAGCAACCACACTTTTTTTCCTAGCGTTGTTTTATAGTTCGATTATGCAGTATGTAGATTATAGAGTGCTTGATTCTTTCAATAAAAGGTCGCCAAGCATCCATGTTCCGAAGTCGATTATTGTTATTAATATAGACGATAAAAGTCTTCAACAAGTTGGACAGTGGCCATGGCCAAGGGTTATTACTGCCAAACTAATAGATACAATATCGCAGAATAAACCAAAAGCTATCACGCTTGATATGGTATTCTCTGAAAAAGACAAAACCTCACCTGTGGTTATTCAGGACTTTTACAGCTCTTTGTTTGAGAAAAATATAACACTTAATGGCTTACCAAAAGAGCTACAAGATAATGATGCCCTGCTAGCTGAGGTTATTAATAAGTCACATGTCATCTTGCCTCTGTTTTCAAACTCACATAGTCAAAGCTATGCTTGTTTGTTGCCAGATAAGATATTAAACACACAAGATACAAAAGATATGAATCTATCCAACATAGATAGCTTGGTATGCAGTTTGCCACAGTTTAAACCGCATGGAATTGGTCATATTCACGCAAAAGCAGATAGTGATGGTATACTTAGAAGCTTGTCTATGGTGACTCGTTATGATGATATGCTAATACCAGGGTTTGGCTTGGCTACCGTAGCTAATTCAAAAATAAATTTAACAAAACCTGCATCACCATTTTTTGGAGATATGCAAATAAACTTTGACAATAAACATATAAATACAGGTCAGGATGCTAGGGTTCTTTTGATGCCATATTCACTTAATAAATATAAAACAATCTCTGCTGTTGATATTTTGAATGAGGATTTTGATGCAAAAGATATAGAGGATAAGTATGTACTTATTGGCACCAATGCACTTGGTCTTGATAGCACATATATTTTGAGTGATGGTTCGGTTCGTTCTGGCGTTTGTATTTACGCCACAATGATAGAAAATATTCTCAATGGAGATACTCGTGTCATGCCTTCATTTTATAAATTACTCAATCTAATTCTTGCTTTCACGATTGGTCTATTGTTATTGTATCAAATGATTAACAAGAAGTATTTAAAAGTAGTTTATATATATGTGGCTTCTATTTTGATTGCAGTAACGATAGCATATATTGCTTGGGAGCAGTATCATATTTATATTTCTATTGGATATTTTATTGGTCTTTTGAGTTGTTATATATTTATACTATCATTATTAATGTTTGTTGTGGATTACTATAAAGATAAAAGATTTATAGATGAGATAAATTATTTAGAGAGTAGAAAAAAAATATTTCACATGGCACTAGAAAAGAGTATTGAAAAAAGAAAATCTCAAAAAGCATTAATCGTCCAGCAGTCTAAAATGGTGGTAGTGGGAGAGATGCTTGATTTTATCGCTCATCAATGGAGTCAACCATTAAATATAGTATCTATGCAGATTCAAAACGCCCAACTCTCATGGGAAAAAGGTCAAGTTGATGATGATTATGTATCAAAACTTGTTGACGATATACAGACACAAGTGGAGTATATGGCACAGACTATTGTGGATTTTAGAAATTTCGTTAAGCCAAATGAGCAAAATATATACTTTGGGGTACATAACACAATAAACGAAGCACTACATCTGCTGGCAGGATTGTTTGAACCAAAAGGTATAGTTGTTGACATTAAGCGCCAAAATAAATCATTAACAATATATGGCCCAGAAGGGGCATTTAAGCAAGTGATTGTTAGTATACTGAAAAATGCCTATGATATAATAAGTGACAGGAAAATAGTAAATCCAAAGATTCAAATAAAAATATCTAAAGCAAAAGAGAAAACGATAATTACTATTCAAGATAATGCTGGTGGAGTAGCAAAAAATATTATTGACAGAATATTTGATCCTATGTTTACAACTAAAGATCAAAGTAAAGGAACTGGTGTCGGTCTGTATATATCTAGGGCTATTATAGAAAACAAATTCAAAGGAAGCATTAGTGTTTCCAATGTAGAAGATGG
>DZCE01000118.1 GCA_022736375.1 Arcobacter nitrofigilis
CTGGGTATACTCGCATATTACTCCAGTATCCCAAGATGGTGAAATAACTGGATATACAGCATCTAGAAGATCGGCATTCCCAGCTGAGATAGAAGAGGTCAAATATCACTATCTAGATTTATTAGAAAAAGAAAGCACACAAAATGCCCAATCCAAGCCAGAGAGTGCCAATCAAGAAATCGAGTTCATAGAGGCTTTATTGCAACAAACAAAAGAAGGAGTTTAAGGAATGTATTGCATAATCAATCAAAACAAGGATATAATTGCTGGAGATAAAGAGTTTTTCACTTTATTAAACACAGAAAGTCTTATGGAATTATACGGACAAATAGCCAATGGAGACACAAGCATATCCTTTGGTTCGGACAATATCACAATTACTCATCTTGATGATACAAAAGTTTACAATGTAAGAATGTCTGAGCTAAATGGTCTACTATCTCAAGCTAATATTATAGAAGTTCTTCCATTAGGTCAAAGTGATACCGAAATTAATAATTCTAGCGAAACGCTTCACACTAAGGAAGATAGACCACTCGAACATATTAAGCCTACTCTTACAAAAGATGAAACAATAGAGCAAATAGAGCTTACCATTGAAGAAGATAGTCCACTAGAGTATATAGAACATGCAGAGCTTACTCTTGAGGAAAATAACTTGATATCCGATGATAATGATGATATTAACACGCCACTAGAAATAATCCAAGACCAAACAATTTCTATTGATACCTCCATAGAAAATGATGACGAAGTGTTAGGATTGTGTGATATGACACAAGATACTCATGCACAAGAAAATCAAGAAAACGATGGTGCTTTTGATCAGATAGATATAGATATTCCATCAACTAGTCAACAAATAGGGCTTTCTCAAACTGAATATGCATCATTTTTAGAAGAATATATCCAAACATCACAATCCCTTAAAGCTGATTTAATAGGTAACAATGAAGATAAAAAACAATTAGCTATCAAATTTATAGTACACCTCTCAGATGTACTTTGTTTACCTATTAGCATCTCAAGTGTAGTTTCTACGCTAAGCTCGACTCCTACGCCTGAACATATTGATAGATTCTATAATACTATAGCCAAAATCAAAGCGAAGAATCAACCACCAGAAACAATATCATTTGGTGATTCTTCACAAGGCATTGCCGAGGAAATAGAGGTCAAAGAAATTAAAATACAGAGTGAGTTAGCTCCAAAAAAAGTTCACTCTATAGATTTATCAGACATTGTGCCTATGAAATTTGATTTTATACTTGATGAAGCTGTCAGAGAATTATCCCTACCTAGTGATATTGTCAAAGAGTTTATAACATATTTTATTGAACAGAGTCATACAGAAATAGAGACTATATTAGATGCGTACGAAGAAGGTGATGTGGAAAAAGTTAAAAGAACTGCTCATCTGCTAAAAGGAGTTGCTAGCAATCTATATATAACCCCTCTTGCTGAATCTCTTTTTGATCTGCAATACAATGAAGATATTAAACAAGTGGAACCTTTAGTGAAGAAATATTGGGCTCAATTTATTTCATTTGAAAATCTTATGAATAACGCATAAAGGAAAATACTGTGACAATACAAAATAGATTAAAAGTTATAAGTTTATTACCAATTTTAACAATGATGGGATTAGCCGGCTACATGCTATTTAATACATATATGTTATTTAACATTTACAATCCATATGATTTAATTGCTATTATAGTATCAGTATTGGTTATTATTTTTGGGTTTATATCGATTGCATATGGGTATAGCACTGCTCGTAAAGAGCTAGAAAACGCCAATGAACTTCATAAATTATTTGATGACGCAACAAAAGATATGCCTTCAGAGGAGATTGAAGATAGTAGTAGCCTTCATCTAGATACATATGAAGGTACACAAGATGCCTATAATAAGCTCAAAAAATTTATAGAATCTGCGAAAAATGATAAGCATATAGCACTAGAGGCCAATTTATCCAAATCTCTATTCTTGGCAAATATGTCACACGAAATCAGAACTCCACTTAATGGTATCGTTGGTTTTACAGAGCTTCTAAAAAGTACAAATATTGACGACGAACAACAAGAGTTTATTTCTATTATAGAAAAAAGCTCGGAGAATCTTTTGGCTATTATAAACAATATTCTTGATTTATCCAAAATTGAGAGCAATAAAATAGATCTTGAAAATATTATATTTGATACTCTTGAAGAACTTGAAAACACTGTAGAAACTTATGCCGTCAGTGCGGCAGATAAAAATATAGAGCTAAATTTCTATATAGATCCTAATATTAGCTCCAAACTAAAAGGTGACCCTACTAAAATAAAAGAGATTATAATAAATCTATTGAGTAACGCTATCAAATTCACGAACTCTCATGGAGAGATAAATGTTGAGATTAGCAAAATTAATTCTGAACTACATGACAATATAGTTGCAAGTACGCTATTGATTAAAGTTCAAGATAGCGGAATAGGAATGACCAAAGAGCAACAAGAACATGTATTTGAAGCATTTTCACAAGCCGATATATCTGTTACTAGAAAATATGGCGGTACTGGTCTTGGACTTACTATAGCAAATCAATTTGCTAATCTTATGGGTGGAAAACTAGAGGTTGAAAGTGCAAAAGATAGAGGAACCACTTTCATTCTCACTTTGCCTATTGAAGAGATTATGATAGAAAATTCTCATCTAGAAAATGCATATGCAAGCTCAATGGTAGCTCTTTATGAAAGCGACAATGTGCCTTCAAAACTAAATGATTATATAAAAAATTATCTTGATTTCTTTGGTGCAAAAACAAAAATATTTGAAACCATGGATGAACTGGAGTTAATTAAAGAAAAAAATCAATGTAAATTCTCTCTTATTGATTTCGATAAAGCAGAAGCTGATATTTTAGATTCTTTAGCAAAAGCTGACAAAACAAAACTTATCATAATGAGCAAGGTGACAAATAGAGAAAAATTGCAACAACTAGGACTTAGTAATCAAAATATACTATTTAAACCTATAACTTTATCCAAAATAAAAGAGAGTTTAGATAGAGGCGATGACCAAAGCATGACCAAATTACCTACGGTAATTAGTCACAAAATGCGTTTTGATGCCAAAATATTGGTTGCCGAGGATAATATTATTAACCAAAAACTAATCACTAGAATTCTAAGCGATTACGGTCTTAAAGCTGATGTTGCCAACAATGGACTAGAGGCTTTTGAAAAACGCCGAAATAATCATACATATGATTTGATTTTTATGGATATTCAAATGCCGGTTATGGATGGAGTTGAGGCCACAAAAGAGATATTAGAGTACGAAGAAGACGACAATATTCCTCATATACCTATTATTGCATTAACAGCCAATGCACTCAAAGGAGATAGAGAAAGATTTTTGAGTGAAGGTATGGATGAATATATAACAAAACCATTAGAAGCTACAGAACTTTTGTATATTCTAAATAAATTTTTGCA
>DZCE01000119.1 GCA_022736375.1 Arcobacter nitrofigilis
CCTGTCATTAGGGTAAGAACATTTCGGCTGAACTCACTTTTGGGTTTGAGTTTGGTTAACATCTCACTCTCACAAATTACTCACTACATACTCTATCTCATCATCCCTAACATACGGATTCATAGGTAGGCTCATTATCTCATTGGAGACCATCTCAGAAATTGGAAAATCACCTACTTTGTATCCAAGATATCCAAAACACTCTTGCATATGCAAAGAGAGTGGGTAGTGAACCGCTGTTGGGATACCTGCAAGTTTTAGTTTTTCTTGCAATACTTCTCTATTTTTAACTCGAATAGAGTATTGAGCAAAGGCTGAAGTTCTATCATTTTTTATATGTGGTAAGATGATATTGGTATGATTTTTTAGTGCATGAGTATATTTTGAAGCTACCTCTTGGCGAAGAGCTAAATCTTTTTCATAATGTTTTAACTTGACATTTAAAATTCCAGCTTGAATAGTATCAAGTCGTCCACCCATACCGATGTATCTGTGATAATATCTCTTTGTTTGCCCATGAAGTCTTAGACTTTTCATCTTGTTTGCCAATGCTTCATCATTTGTAAAAACTGCTCCACCATCACCATAACATCCAAGTGGTTTTGCAGGAAAAAATGAAGTGGTTGCGATATCCCCAAGTGCTGAATCGGTTATACCATTGTAAGTGCTTCCAAAACTTTGGGCACCATCTATTATCACTTTTAAATTATATTTTTTAGCTATTTTATTTATCCCATCCATATCAGCTGGTTGTCCATAAAGAGACACAGGAATAATCGCTTTTGTTTTTGAAGTAATTTTTTCTTCTATTAAATCAGGATTAATATTATAAGTTTTTTCATCAATATCTACAAATACAGGTATTGCTCCTAAAAAAGCTATAGTTTCAGCAGTTGCTATAAAAGTAAATGGAGTAGTTATCACTTCATCACCAATTCCAATGCCTAGTGCCATCATAGCAAGAAGCAAAGCATCTGTACCACTTGAACAACTAATCGCATAAGCTGAGCCTGTAAATCTTTTTAAGTTCTCTTCTAGCTCTTGAATCTCATTGCCCATAATAAAGTTACAGTTTCTTGCCACTTTTAGTATGGAATCTTCTATCTCATCTTTGTAAAGCTCATGTTGGTGTTGTAAATTTGCAAAGTCTATTTTCATCATTTTTTCCTAAAACACAATTTTTTTACAAAAAGGATGATATTCACCAACAAGCCCCAAAGGGTTAGTTTTTCGTATCTGAGAAACTATATTAATTGAATTTCTAGCCTCATCCAATCCAAAACCACCACCACTTAATATGTCGCAATATGATTTCGTATGTAAATCGGTAAATCCATCACTAAACTCTATTTCGTCACCATCAACAGTAATACTTCTAAAAGTTGTTTTACCCATATCTCGAACTGCAACTGGAATATAATTGTAATTTACAGATAAAAACCATCGTACTTTTGCATTTTTAAGCTTTATAAATCCTGCATTGGTATGTGGTTCTTTTAAATGAACCTCTTGAAATTCAATCTCTCCAAATATCCATGAAAGCATATCAAAGAAATGTACACCAATATTTGTCGCAATCCCTCCAGATTTAGACCCATCCCCTTTCCATGAAACAAAATACCACTTCCCTCTTGAGGTTAAATAAGTTAAATCTATATCATAGATTTTATTTGGATTTTGCTCAAGCTCTTTAGTTATTTTTTCTTTTAATGCAATAATAGAAGAATGAAGTCTTAACTGAAGTATATTATATACTTTTTTTCCTGTCTCCTCTTCAATAATCTTCAACTGATCTATATTATGAGGATTTAAAACCAATGGTTTCTCACATATCGCATCTGCACCGCTTTTAAGAGCAAACCGTATATGACTATCATGCAAATAGTTAGGCGTAGTAATTGCCATATACTCTATTCTTTTATCTTGTTCTCTATGCCACTTATCAACAAAACGATCAAATCTTTCAAATTCTGTAAAAAAATAAGCATTTGGAAAATTACTATCCATTATACCTATCCCATCATATTTATCCATAGCAACAAGCAAATTATTACCAGTATCTTTGATGGCTTTCATATGTCTGGGAGCAATATATCCAGACGCTCCAATCAGTGCAAAATTTTTCACTACAATCTCCATGTAGGATTTTTAACAATCCCCTTAACATCAATTATTATTGCTTTATCACTACTCATACTTTCAAAATCTTCTTTTGTAATGATTTTAAATTTTTCATGTGCTACTGCTACCACAATAGAATCATATTTTTTAGAATTTAATGGAAGCTCGTTTATAAAATTTAGTTTTTTACTCTCTTTATCACTCTTATCAACCCAATAATCATAAACATCTACTTTACATTCATACTCTTCAAGCTCTTTTATGATATCAAGCACTTTAGAATTTCTCATATCTGGGCAATCTTCTTTAAAGGTCACACCCAAAACTAATACTTTCGAACCTTTAAGTTTTTTATCTTCTTTTATCATAAACTTGATTGCTTTATCCGCTATAAGTTTACTCATTCCATTATTAATATGCCTTGCACCTAAAATAAGATTTGGAGTATAACCAAGCACTTGTGCTTTATGAGTCAAATAATATGGGTCTACCCCTATACAATGACCACCAACTAAACCTGGTTTTAATTTTATAAAATTCCATTTTGTACCAGCTGCCTCAAGTACTGCATTTGTATCTATTTTCATAACATCAAAAACCATTGCAAGTTCATTCATTAGAGCAATATTCACATCTCTTTGAGTATTTTCTATTACCTTAGCAGCTTCTGCCACTTTAATAGAAGGAGCTAAATGAGTTCCCGCTGTGATTATTGAACGATAAAGTTCATCTACTAGTCTTGCTACTTTTGGAGTACTTCCTGATGTAATTTTAAGTATTTTTGTAACTGTATGCTCTTTATCTCCTGGATTAATCCGCTCAGGTGAATAACCACAAAAGAAATCAACATTAAATTTAAATCCACTTCCCTCTTCTAAAATTGGAACACAAACTTCTTCCGTCACACCAGGATAGACAGTACTTTCATAAATAATAATATCCCCAAATTTAATAACTTTTGCAACAGTTTGAGTTGATTTAATAATCGGTGTAAGATCAGGTTCATTTTCATCATTTATCGGAGTTGGAACTGTTACGATATAAATATTACACTCTTTTATGTCATTTATATTTGTAGTAAATAGCATGTCATTAGATATACATTCTTTAACTTGCAACGAATTCAATTCCAATGTTCTATCAAATCCAATAAGCAATTCGTCAACCCTAATTTGATTTATATCAAACCCCACAACTGAATACTTTTTACTAAACGCATGAGCTAAAGGCAATCCTACATATCCTAAGCCAACTACACATATTTTCATCTATTTTCCCTTATCTGCTGAATTGTTAAAACTGCTTTCCCACTCATACGCACTTTTGCATATAAGCTCTAAATCATCATATTTTGGAGTCC
>DZCE01000038.1:0-8015 GCA_022736375.1 Arcobacter nitrofigilis
TACTTTTTAGGAGGCACCCGCCCCAGGTAAACTGTCCAACTGACACTGTTCCCCGTTGTATCGGGGTTAGAGATGCTGTATGTAATGAGTGGTATCTCACTTGTGACTAAAACCAATCCAAAGACTGATCATCAAAGTCTCCCACTTATACTGAGCAACACATACTACAACCCAATATCAATTTACAGTAAAGCTTCACAGGGTCTTTCCGTCTAACTGCAACTACCCGGCATTTTTACCGGGAATGTAATTTCACCGAGTCTAAGATTAAGACAGTGTGGAGATGGTTGTGCCATTCATGCGCGTCGGAACTTACCCGACAAGGTACTTCGCTACCTTAGGACCGTCATAGTTACGGCCGTCATTCACCAGTGCTTAACTTTCGAGCTTGCACAAGAAAGCATAACATTCTGGCATTGGACAGGCATCACTTCCTATACATCCTCTTTCGAGTTAGCAGGAAGCTGTGTTTTTGATAAACAGTCCCCCCCACGTCATTCGCTGCGACCTATATTGCTATAGGCAGGGCTTATTGCTAACTTACGCCCGCTAATTTGCCAAGTTCCTTAATCATTAGTTGTCTCGATTGCCTTAGTATTCTCTACTACCCTACATGTGTCTGATCTGAGTACGAGTTATATATACATAAGTTTAGCGGTTTTTCTTGGCACCAGAACTATGAGAATCAATCAGCCCGAAGACATCATTTCCGATCAGACTCGAAAGCAAGAGCGGATTTGCCTACTCTTACATAACCTTATCCTTTCGACCCACATTCTTAGTGGGCTCTCACACATCCCAATGCGTCACCACATCACTGCATATATAAGGGCTGGAATATTAACCAGCTGTCCATCGACACCCCGTTTCCGGGTGAGCCTTAGGTCTCGCCTAACCCTACGACGATGAACGTTGCGTAGGAATCCTTAGGGTTTCGGCAGCAAGGATTTTCGCCTTGCGTCGTTACTTATGTCAGCATTTTTACTTCTTTATAGTCCAGCCGAAGCTCACGCCCGACCTTCAATCCAAAAAGAACACTCTCCTACCGCCTTCACATAGTGAAGACTTTCAACTTCGGTATATAGCTTAGCCCCCTTACATTTTCGGCGCATCTTCGCTAGTCCAGTGAGCTATTACGCTTTCTTTAAAGGATTGCTGCTTCTAAGCAAACCTCCTGGATGTTTGAGCAAAAACACCTCCTTTTCCACTTAGCTATAATTTAGGGACCTTAGTTAGAAATCTGGGCTGTTACCCTTTTGACTACGAAGCTTAGCCCCCGCAGTCTCACTCAACAATATTCCTTATAGCATTCGAAGTTTAACAAGGTTTGGTAATGTCTTTCGACACCCCTAGCCTTATAAGAGCTCTACCTCTATAAGATCTTCATTGCTGGCTGTACCTAAATACATTTCGGAGAGAACCAGCTATCACGTAACTCGATAAGCTTTTCACTCCTACACACAAGTCATCGGAAGGTTTTGCAGCACCAAACCGTTCGGTCCTCCAGCATAGTTTCCTATGCTTTCAACCTGCCCATGTGTAGCTCGTCACGCTTCGGGTATAATAACAGCAACTAATCGCCCTATTCAGACTTGGTTTCCCTACGGCTCCGGCTATACTGCCTTAACCTTGCTACTGCCATTAACTCGCTGACCCATTCGTCAATAGGTACGCGGTCACTCTTACGAGCTCCCACTCCCTTGTAGGCTAAAAATTTCAGGATCTATTTCACTCCCCTTCCTGGGGTTCTTTTCACCGTTCCCTCACGGTACTATGCGCTATCGGTGTAAAAAGGTATTTAGCCTTACCCAGTGGTCTGGGCAGATTCATGCCGAATTTCTCGTGTTCGACACTACTCAGGAACTACTAAGGGGACATTTTGTTTTTGAATACAGGACTATAACCCTCTATGGTGTTCCTTTCCAGGAACTTCTCCTAACAAAATATACTCACCTCGGATTCTTACTAGAGAATCCTAAGTAGCCCTACAACCCCTCTTATAGCAACGCCTAGCAGCTTACACTATAAAGGTTTGGGCTCTTCCCTGTTCGCTCGTCACTACTAAGGGAATCTCATTACGATTTCTTTTCCTCGTGCTACTGAGATATTTCACTTCACACGGTTGTGGTTCATTTGACATCCTGGTATACAGGATAGGTTGCCCCATTCGGAGATTTCCGGTTACAAGCGGGTATTGGCACCTCACCGGAACTTTTCGCAGCCAATCACGTCCTTCATCCACCTTTTTACCCAAGGCATCCATTTTTAGCCTTTAAAAAGATTTATTGTTTTTATAATAAACGTAATATACTATACTATTGTTAAATACCCACATCATAAACACTACTTTTTAAAGGTGTAGAAAAAAGCTGTGCGAAGTTCTTTATAGTAATTTATATGATCATTGCAAGCCCTTTTTATACTTTTTTATCTATATTTTTATTATGCTTACAAACTAATAAAACTCACGAAAACATACAAAAAACAAAAAGATTTTTTTAAAAGAACCATTAATATCTTCTTAAAAAGAAGAGAAATAAATACATTATTTTATGATATAATCAACCACCTAAAAAATTATTTAAATACCATTTTTCAAGATATAAAATATACACTAACCATCTATGAAAATATAATTTTTCAATGAAGTATAAAAAAATTTATAATCTGCAAAAAAATGTAGTATAAAATATACTATACAAAACTACCATAAAAATTCAAACCATAAGAATAATCATTTAAATATTGAAATTATATATTTGTACATAGTAAGTTATCTCATTATACAAGAAAAGAACACCTATACATTTTCATTCTACTACAATCATAAATATAGTAGATTATCTTTGTTATTTATAAGTTATTTGAACTAAATTACATACCAAAGAATAAAACAATAAAGCAAATCTCACAAATAAACAACCATTTTATTTACTCTCCCAGTAATATACTAACGAAAAAACACACAAAACATATGCTTTTAAAAAATAATAGACATTGTCGACAAAAAAACTCAACACAGATAAAACAAAAAAAACACATGCATAATAAAAATTTTTATACAAAAAAAACCGGAGAAAAACTCCGGCTTAATAGATTAATAACTAAAATTTAATTTTTTGATCTCCAAAAAGAACCTGAAAATCACCAGCAGCTACATTAAAATAAATAATAATACGTTCTCGTTTCTCATTATAAACCACGATAAATGCATCATAAGCTCTACCTTTAGGATAATAAGAAAGATTACTTTCTGAAGTCTGTTGATGAAGAGCTTCTTGCTGACGAACAGCACCATCTTGAAGAGTAGTAAAGGTTTCATCGATAAGATATTTATACAATGTACCTTTTTGTGTGACTACTTTTTCAATAATAATACCTGTAGTATCAAAAGCACCAAAATTGTGCTTAAATTCATCGACAGAACGAATATAATAATAAGCACCAACTTGAACTTGAGAAACATATACCTCAAATTTAAGAGAATCCAAGGTTTCGTATACATCCAGAAGTTTTTGTTGTTTTAATGTATCAGGCATGCCATCAGACATAAAAAACAATGGTTCAGTAGGACGTTTATTGAAATTAACTAGATTTTGAACCAACAATGTATCAATACTCAAATTATTCAAATTGACTTGAAGAGAAGTAAGTTTCTTAATAAGAGAAGTATCGCGCTTGTATTTGGGAATAATATGCCCCCAATAAAGATCATCACCAAACTCACCAGAACGAGAACAAAAAAACATAGAATCACAGTTCATAAAACAACGATCATCACCAGAAGTATTCATAAATAACTCTTGAGGCTTTGACCAGCGTCTAGTACTGTCTAGTTGAGTAAAAAAAAGATTATACCCACCAAGAGAACTAGCAACATTCGAACTAAAATACAAGGTTTTTCCATCCACACTAAAACTTACATCCACTTCATCAGCATACGTATTGATACTATCCAATACAAAAAAATCAAGATACTGACCATTATCATCAGCGACCGACCAATACAGATCATGTTGACCACAACCACCAGAACGATCACTAGAAACAACCATAATACCATGAGCTTCAGCAACAGATTGTTCATGAAACATTGAATTTACATACCTCATTCGTTTAGATCTAAACCATTTACCTTTTTCATTCTGCAAAGAACAATACAAGTCACCATCGCCAAATGTTTTATAGGTAAAAATTTTTGATCTATCAGAACAAAAACCAGCCAAAGAAGTATAATCATCAGTATTAAAAAAATAATGTTTTTTAGGTTGAGACCAAACACTATCTTGATAATAAGAAGTATAAATACTTTCATTGTACTGTAATGTTGATTCATCAGTATAACGATCCTTACGAGATGAGGTAAAATAAAGAACACCATCAAGAAAGATAGGAGAATAATCATTCCTAGAAGAATTAAGAGAAGAAAGTGATTCAATAACTAAACTATCATTCTCTCCCAATTTCTGCCAGAACTTACCCGGAGGTTTATTTTGACCCCGAAGGGCGGTGGAAGTTATCATACAGACAACAACCACCAAAAGAGAAATGAAAATAGTTTTCATTTATTATTCCTCCCCTCATTAAAAACCTTTCGAATAAAAACACTATTATTAAACGCTTTGTAGGTATAGGTAGTAGCATCAATCCACGATCCATACATACATAAATAGCCAAATGACCAAGACTGAGCAGTTACTCCAAAATCAAATTTCAATGCTCCAGCAGAACGATAACCAGCTCCTATCCAAAACATTTTATTAAATTTTACATCCAAACCACCTTCCCAAGCATAAGCATTTGTGTTTGCAAACACTCCAGCTCCAGACACTTCCAACGCATACATATCACTCAAATGAAGAGTATATCCGCCAACAAAATAATACGTACGCTGACTAAAATTAGTCAATGTAGAATTGAAAAACGAATTTTTAATATCCAATAGTTGATACGAAGAAAGTCCGACATAGTAAGTATTTTCTCGAAGAAAAGAAAAACCAGCCGAAGCATTCCCCGTAGGTTGAAATTCAGAAGTAGCATCCAATCCAGGATCATTAGGGTCAATCACTACCGCATCAGAAACTGCAATTTTATTTTGTACAAAATGTCCTCCCAAGAAAAAAGAAAGTTTATCACCTTTTTCTTTATTAAGAAACACATAATATACAAATGATAATTGAGCATTCAAATGAGCGGACAATCCAGCTGTCTCATGATCAATTTTACAACCAACACCTAATCCATCAGAAATAAAGCCACTTGCAAGAAGGGATCCCTGAGTAGGGTGATTGGTAAAAGCGTCCATACGACTACCAGCCAAAAGGGTAAATGTTGGCACTGGACGATTTGCCACAAGGGACATGTTATGGATCTCAGGAGATTTATGAAACCAAGAATTAATTCCTTGACCTACCTGAAGTTGAGCTGTGCTGTAGTTAATCATTCCGATCAACAATACAGCAATAAACATATTTTTTTTCATCACTGTTTTATTTTTGAATGTTGATAGATGATTTAAATTCATACAATTTACCACGTTCTGTTATCGCTATATAATAGTAATAAACTGTATTAGCATAAGCATAGTTATCCTGAGGATCCCAAATAAAAGTACAATCTTCAGAATAAAAAACTGAAGACCCTTGATCGGTGAATATTTCAACATGAAAACTATCATATTCACATCCACCTTGAACCTTAAAGACATCATTATACCCATCATCATTGAGTGTCACAAGATTTGGAATAATAATACAATCTTCTGTACCTTTATCTACATAAAGAGAATCAGTAACAGTACAACCATATTCATTAATTATTATACCCAAATAATGACCTGAAGGAAGATTGGTAATAGGTTCACCAGATGAAACGGAATCAACCAATACGCCAACAGAATCATAAAGATAAAAAAGATTATAGAATGGAGACCAATAAATATCGTCTGCATACAAAATAACTTGTCCATCCTCTGATTGCTGACATACTGTTGAAGTAATAGTAGGGAAGAATTTTATAGGCTCATAAGGCTGTTCCACTTGATAAGTCTGGAAAATGTTACATCCAAGATTATCAGTAATAATAACCGTATACATACCTGAAGGAATAGTAGCAATATTCTGAATAGTATCGCCAGTATTCCAAAGAAACCTATAAGGACCAGTCCCACCATAAACATTATCCAAAGTAACAGAACCTGTGCTATCACCATAACAAACTACCGGAACAATATTTACCGTTCCTACAGTCATCGGCAAGGGTTGTTCAAGAGCCAAAGTAAACGTCCATGTACAACCAAGCACACTCATAAATGTTACAGAATAATTCCCTGCAGATAAACCACCAATAAATGGTACAGAAACCGTGTCAGTACTAATAGTATCTCCCGTAGAAAAAATAGCAACATACGGAAAATCCAATCCAATAGGCTCAATCTGCCAATATCCATCCGAACCATTATTACAACTAACGACATAGACAGAATCGACAAATAACGTCTGTACTGGTTGAGTAACAGTAAAATTTACCGTCACAAAGCAACCAATCGAGTCAAATACTGTCACAGTATATGTACCAGCTGGGATAGTAACAATATCTTCAGTTACCTGAGAAAACAATATTCCATCGTGCAACCAGGTATATTCCAAAGATCCAGTACCTCCAGTAGTAGTAAGCCAAATTGCCCCATTAGAATAATCATAACAACTAATATTCTGAATAGAATCAAGGGAAACACCAATAGAATTGGGTTGACTAATAATGACAGAATCGACAACTAAACATCCTACACTATCAGTTACCGTAAGCGTATAAGTGCCCACAGAAACATGAGTAATAAAAGGTGTTGTAGTACCATTACTCCATATATACTCCAAAGGACCAGTTCCTCCACTAAAAAATGCTTCAACTGATCCTGTGTTGCCACCTGAACAGAGAACATCATTCGAAGTAATATAGCCTTGAATAGGAAGTAATGGCTCGATACGAATTGTGCCACGTACTAAACACACCGAATCATCAATCACCGTATAATTATAATCTCCCACAGCTAATCCTCCAATGGAAAATGCTGTCGAAGTAAATCCACTAGGACCTATCCATGTAATATGATAGCCCGGCATAGGATCACCTCCTGAAGAAGACAATTGAATACTGCCTGCAGTATTTTCGTAACAAGTATTGTGTGTTACTGTATAATTTACTACAAGCGGTGCAGATGATTGATTTACAAGTGAGTCATAATACAGAGCACATCCACTAGGATCAGTAACCGTAATAGCATATGTTCCAGCAACGAATGCAGGAGAATAGGTAAACACCGAATCATTCGTAATAAATGATCCATTGGTATATGTAGAACTCCATGCATACGTATAATACACACCAATTCCAGCACCTGGAGCAGTAATATTTACAGAACCTTGATCACCATTACATACATACGGAGTTGGAACAATAGTAGCTGAAACAGTTGTAGTATTTGGAATAATTAAGGTATCTACATACATACAACCATTAGCATCAGTAATCATAAGCGCATATATTCCACCACGAACATTCGATAAATTCTGACTAACATAAGTAGAATCAAAATTAACTTCATGCCACGAGAAAACATAAGGAGCTATACCACCATTTACAACCAAAGAAATAGCACCATTGTTGTGACCATCACAATCACTCGGTATAATCGTTGGTACAATAGAAATAACTAGTGGCTCAGTAATAACAACAGATGCAATTGCTGTACAAATATTAGCATCAGTCACCGTAACAGAATAATTTCCCGCAATCAAATTAGTAATAGTAGGAGTCGTCGCACCAGTTGACCAAAGATAAGTCACCGGACCGTTTTCTCCACTAATATCAACAATACTTACTGATCCAGTTGTAGCACCAGCACAGAAAATATTATTCTGCACCAAGGTAAGCTGAATCGGAAACAATGGTTCAGAAATAGTGATATTCGCAACAGCAGTACAACTATTTGCATCAGTCACGGTCACAGAGTAATT
>DZCE01000038.1:8115-16098 GCA_022736375.1 Arcobacter nitrofigilis
ACAGAGTAATTTCCTGCCACAAGACCATTGATAGTCTGTGTAATAGCACCAGTATTCCAAGAATAAGAATAAGGACCAGTCCCACCCGTAGGATTAACTGTAACCGCACCTGTAGCATCGCCATTACAAGCAACATTCATTGAAGTAATAGTAGATTCCAAAGGAAGTAAAGGTTCGGTAATCGTGTAATTAGCAATAGCAGAACAATTATTCTCATCAGTAACAACAAGTGTATAAGTACCAGCAGGAATATTTGAAATATCCTGAGAAACGGCACCATTTGACCAATTATACAAATAAGCACCAGTTCCTCCTGCAATAGTAACATCGATAACACCAGTTGTTGCACCAGCACATAATACATCTGTTTGTGTAAGCAACGTAATCGTCAATAGTGGAGGATCCGGCAAAAAATAATTATATACCTGATTCGCCGCCAAAGCATCAGTCACCGTCACCGAATAATTCCCCGCAATCAAAGTAACTGCATTGGGAGTAGTTTCACCGGTATTCCATACATACGTATAAGGATCGGTTCCAAAATCAGGAATAACAAGTAATTCTCCAGTAGCATCGCCATTACAAGCGACATTGTGAACAACTACTATTTGTGCCTGAGTCCATACAGGAAAAAGGCAAAGCACAAAAAGTGCCAAAAAAATTTTTGTTTTCATATACAAATTTTTATTTAGTTACTACATATTGATATGTTAATGATCATACCTTCATATGATTTTTTTACAAAAAACCATAACATATACTATAAACATTTAATTTATTTTTGCAATAGATTTATATATTTTTAATATCTTGTCAATAAGATAAAAGAAGTAATTTTTTACTATTGATAAATAGACCCCACAAAAATTGACAAAATTACATAGTATACATATACTTATGTATATTTTATGCCTTATAAAACATATGTATAAAAAACTAATTATAATTATATGAATAACAATAGGAGCATTATACACAATAAGCCAAGCGAATATTATACTTAAGTTTAGTGATATTGATATTGCAGCTTTTGAAGATAGATTTTCTCTCGTACATTTTACTGCACCAGGAAATAATTTTCCATGAAGTATATTTCGGTTGCCAAGTATATCAGTAAACCAAACCGTCAAATTATGAGCACATCAAAAAACATGTACAAAACAATTGAGAGGATTATATTTTAATTCTCAAAGAGGAAAAAGAATTCGACCGTTAGATCAACAAACATTATGATTATTAAGAAATCAACATAGTTCATATAATAATCTAGAAATATCATGAGGACTGTATACCACATGCGACAGTGGAAATAATTATGGAATATTTTGAGCTATTACCTATGTACGAAGAGGACAAACAGGATATGTAGTAGCAGGCACAAAACTAGATTATACGAACAACAAAATACTTCCCTCTATGGCAAATAGTTTTCAATATTTTGATAATAAAGTACCCATCGGATATCTCTATGATAGTGATGGGGGAATAGGATTCGTCGGAGGAATATTGAGTGGACATGAAAATCTTATAGAATATTTGAATGAATGATGAACAATAAATAATTGATTTACCTATAGCGGAAACGATATTGTTACAAACAATACCTGACGAGCAACTACAATAACAAGCAATCAAAACGCAATAGAAACTATGCGAAATATAATGATCCAAGGGAGTGTATGACTTTCCAAATCCATGGAAGAAAAAGAAAGAATTTCATTTCTCGGTAACATGAATGAGAAAACTATCATCTATAACGGAAGCAATATTAATTCATCAACCGTAATAAATTTTGCAAAACAAAAAGCACAAGAACTCTGCCAAGGAAAAGAAAAAAACAAAGCATTAGCAGATACTGATACGATAGCATGTTATGAAAACACAAATCTACATATAGATATTTGATTAACGAACTATACAAACAAGACTATTATCGTCAAAAGTGGAAATGTAATTTTGGAAGGTGGAATGCAAATAAATTCACCATCACTAGATCTTTTTATTGATAAATGATTATTATATCTTCCAGAACCAATAACTGCGATTGATTTCAACGACAATGGATTCCCTACTTCTCAATGATCAAATTCATGATTATATATAAAATGAAATTTTATCATCAATGGACTGATAGTGGGAAATTGATGAGCACCATTTAATCATAAACTCCATCTCCAAGGAAAAATTATTATGCTCAATACTCCTACACTACCAACACAAGCAAGAATAGATCAAGTAGAAGGATTATTGTGAACAAATATAGACACATGACGGATAAATCTCCAAAATATATTTACACGAAAATGTGGATTATGAGGAACAGGAAGCGATGGATCATCATGTATCAACAATAATATTATTTCAACAATACCACTAGTTATAGTAAACGGAAACTACCCATCAAATCTTTTACAATAAAAAATATAGTAGAATGATATTGATGACTTGAAAAATTGAAAGTATATATGAAATGAAATAATATCAAAATTCGAAAGCAGTCGATATTTATTAGAATCATACATAAATATTATTTCAGATAAGTAGTTAGGTCTATAGTTTGATTTAATTGATTTCCTGCAGGATCCGCAGCAGTAACCACAACAGGACCAAGAACATCAATTTGGAAATCTGCAGTAGCAATACTATCTTTAAATTCATAGAGTTGTGTTCCATTTCTGGTAATCTTTCCAGAAACTACAGCTGTAGCATCTTTTAATGGTATAATAACTGTATATGTACCATCAGCATTTTTTGTAACTTTGGTATTTGTAGTATCAATAATAGGTGAAACGGTATCAGCCACAGAAGGTGTCGCAGGAGCATCACCAAGAACGAGTTTGACAGGAATACTTACTTTGTTGGAAAATCATGCAAAATCAAATGCGATAACATCAAGAGTATATTCATTATTTTTGAAATCTGTTCCAGCAATAGTTATTTGTTTGGTATCAGTCACAGATTTAGTATTTCATGATGGATATTCGAAGATACCTATTTGCTGTTTGTTGAGCATTACGAGAACTCTTCTGATGTTTTTGGGACCATTGATAGCATAAGAAAGCGAAAATTGTGAATTAATAGTAGTATTACTTCCTGGTACACTAACATTGATTTGAATATTAGTATCAGGTTTTTCTGCAGTACCTGGACACATTTGGGTTGGCATTTGAGCAAAAATATTACTATAATTATATATTACCTTACCACTTGAAAAAGATGATCATGTAGCAGTTCTTCATCAGGACATAAATGCAGTAGATTCATTCCATCGTTGAGTTATTTCTGCAAGATCCATACCATTTGGCATAAATGTACTTGGTTTAATAAGATATCAATTTTTAATATCATCAGCAAAAGTATATGGACTCACAACACCATTACACATAGCATCAAATGTTATTGGAGTAGCACCATCATCTTCAATAAGACCTGGAGAATTTTTATATTTAAGTGAACTTACTGTAAGTTCTGAAGGTGTTGCAGAACTAGCTGCCTTACCAGAAATCTTGGAAATAGAAACACTCATCAAATCAACTTCAGGAATATCTCAATTAGTGATATAATTATTTTGCACTAACCAAGTAAATATTTTCTTGACAGGATTTGCATGAATTGTGCCACCAAATGCATTGGTATTCATAGGAGTTCCATCAGCATTTCCTGCTCGAAACATCATTACTTTGTCAGGAGTATATGCAGCCAACCAACCATCTCTTGCACGATTTCCTCTATCTGTTTTAGCATTGGATGTTCATGTTTTCAATGCGTATTTAAGTCCAGAAACGGTAAATTTATTTTCTCGTCATGGAATTCTATTCAGCGGATCTGAAAGTATTTTCCATATCAAAGAAACGATACCTGGTTTAATAACCTCATCTTGAAGTTTTTCTCAAGTTTTCTGATAGAGGAGAGATCAATCTCTAGATCTAACCTCCAATATAGGATCAATAACCGCTGGAGTAGAAGTAGTTAAATGTGAATAGGTATTGGTAAATTCAAGCATAGTAACTTCAGCAGCTCCAAGCGCTAAAGGATATCCATATTCTATATTATCATTGATAGAAGCAAGTCAAAGTTTTTTAAGAAATGGTTTGGCAACAGGTTCACCACCAAGAGCAGTAAATATTTTTGCAGATGGAATATTTCTACTGTGACCAAGTGCTCGTTTGAGTGGCAATATTCCTTCAAATTTATTGTCAGCATTGTTTGGTTGATCTGCTCAAATTTTAAATGGAATATCATAAATAGGAGTATCTATAGTTAATGGAAGCTTTTCCAATGCTAAAGCATAAATCAGAGGTTTAATAGAAGATCCCGTTTGTCTAGGTCTCCTTACCATATCATTTTGTCCTTGTATAGTAGTATTAAAATAATCAATAGATCAAACATAAGCAAGTACATCACCATTCTTAGTATCCAAATAGATCATTGAACTATTATTAGCACCATTATCTTGCAAAACATTATTATTAGCAACAATAGCTTCCTCTGCAACTTGCTGTATATTCAAATCAAGCGTTGTTTTGACAATAAATCATCATTTTGATAATGTACCAGTTCCATACTTTGCCTCCAACTCTTCAATAATCCACCACACAAAATGAGGTGCTTTGATTTCCATTACATTTTTACGAAATTGAATAGTAATACCTTGAATAATAGCATCTTTAAGTTCTTGTTCTGTAATATATTCATCCTCATACATCCTATTTAAAGCAAGATCTTTTCTTCCATTGATATACTTTACATTAAGTGTTGTTCATGCTACAGGAATAGTAAATGATCATATACCATCAATAAATTTTACAACAGCATTGTTATTTTTTTTATCAGAGAAATCGGCATTAGTTAATATTTGAGTAAATTTTTGCATAACAGCAATCTTGACGTCTCATGAAAACAAAACAGGATTATCATTAGCATCAGTAACTTTAAACGAGCCAACAACTAAATCTCTATTTTTATAAGGATTATACAATGATGGTCATTTAGGAATAGAAGCCAAAATTGATGATTCCAAAGCAGTAAGATCAACTGCAGATTTATCAAAATATGTTTTTGCTGCTGCCTCTACACCAAATGCATTATTTCAAAAAGAAATATAATTAAGATACAATTCCAATGTTCTATGTTTCATTTCTTTGTGAAGTTCTTTAGAAGAAAGACTACCAATTTCTTTACGAATCATTTTTTCCAAAACGCCACTTAACTTACTTGTAAGAAGTATTTCCTTTATTTTTCTAGTAATTTTTCTATCTTTGGTCAACAACAAATTCCTTACCAATTGTTGAGGAATAGTTGATGCTCACTGTATTCTAGAGCCAGGATTCACAACAGCTTTTACGGCAGCTCTAATCATTCACATAGTGTCCAATCCATTATGTTCTCGATAACGTTGATCTTCAAGAGCCACAATAGCATTGACCATATATAATGATATTCAAGAATATTGGACATATTCTCTATTTTCTTCAAACAATCTATACAAAACCTCACCATTTCTATCTTGAATCACAGTAGCCTCATTAAATACCATATCTTTAATTTTAGTCACATCAGGAAGATCTATCAAAATATTTTTTGTAAATCGAAATCCAAAAACAACAACAAAAAAAAGAAAAATAGCAAGCAATCGAAAAAGCATTTTCTTTTTTTTATCCTTTTGTGAATATACAGATGATGAATAAGATCACGAAGTAAATGTAGGAGAATATAATCTTTTTTGATTAAAATAACTCATTAATATACAATATAATATATATAAAATCATCATACTTTGATAAGATATCAAAGCAATATATTGGAGAATAAATTATGATTTTTACCTAAATACACAATATTCAAGAAAAAAAGAAATCTACTATACAACATAGTAGATCTCTTATAAAAATATATAATACTTTTTCAATACATAAAGTCACAAAACTAAACTTTGATACACAATAAACTATACACAAATTTTAGAGTTATAAAATGAAACAATATTTTAATCTAGTGTTTCATAATTTATTTACCATAAATATAACAACTAATTTTACTATTATTTGTGTTTTCTCGACGTTCTGTTACAATAAATTTTCCTAGATAATTCATATCTCTAATAATCATTTTATTGTCTTCTGGATAATAATTAATTACCTTACCAACATGTCCAGCACTATTTCTCAATTTATTATATACAATCAAAGCACCAACAGCTGGTTTATTACCAACCCTAAATCACACTTTCTTTGCATTACCACATCGTTCCTTTGCATCACCACCAAACGGTCTATCTTGAGTATCATCATCTACATATGGGAAAATGTTTGGACTAATAATAGCAGCATACCATGTACAATATCAAGCATAGAATCCATTTTTTATCTTCTTAGTATATGTTCGTTTGGAAATAATAGTACCCTTCTCGGTATTCATACTATCTCATTCATTATCAGAATATACAGACACAGAAACATTTGTTTTCTTCTTTATTGTAGTAGGTTTACCAGATTTATTAATAGTAGGTCTATATGACAATGTTGTTTTTGGAATAATAACAGGAGCCGGTCTTTCAAGTAATCATATATCATACGCTTTTTCTTTTGTAATATTTAAGAAAATATCTTGTCATGCAGTAAAAAGCTCTGTTTCATCTTGAACATAATTTAATGTCATTATATCTTGAAGATTAAGATTGTAGGTATTTGCAAAAACAAGAACATTAATCTTATCTTGGATTGTATAAAAAATACCATCAACATCTTCTGTAATCTTCAATACTTGTCAAGACAAAAGATTAGTGTTTTTTAAATTATTCTCTTTTTCTATACTAGAAACAGTAGTTCAAAAAACACTTGCTATCTTAAGTAAAGAATCTCATTCTTGGATAGTATATTGAATCATACCATTATTAGTAGTATCAATACCAATATTTGCAGTATCCAAATTAATTTCGTAAGAAAGCCCATTATCACTTTCAATAAAACTTGAATTGATTGCTAATTGTTCTTGATTGTTTTCAAATAGGTCTGCATTTGCAATAACAAAAATAAAGAACACAATAAAAAATAACGACAACACAAACTTAAAATAGTTTACGCGGTTAAATTTAATCATACAAGATTAAAATGATAAATGGCGGAGAGAGTGGGATTTGAACCCACGGTCCGGTTGCCCGGACGGCTGCTTTCAAGGCAGCTGCATTCAACCACTCTGCCATCTCTCCACAAAGATTGAAATAATAGAATTTCTTACGTGGCTGAATACTTACAATATCAATATATATAGATTTCCTATCCCTTTTCAAGGGAATGATCATACTAGACATTTTGCAGTTTTATACTGTTATATAAAACAAAAAACTTGAATTACCAAAAGATTTTATTATCTCTTATATAAGAGATTATTCAGTTTATAATTTTTAATAAATGAGATATCCCATCAAAAAAATCCAAACAGGAATAAATAACCCCATTCTAAGAAGCGTTTCTGATCAGATAGAAGAAATCGACGAAGAATTGGAAGCATTTTGTAATACATTAATGATTATGATGCGGAAACACGACGGTGTAGGTTTAGCAGCTCCACAAATAGGACAAAACATCAGAATCATAGCAACTAGCCAACGAGAAGAAAGACCAAGAAAAAATAAACTCCTCTGAACCACTATCATGATCAACCCGACTATCATCGACAAATCCAAAGAAACGATTCTCTGGGAAGAAGCATGTATTTCACTCCCTGGAGACACAGGCATAGTCAAAAGACACAAACATATCAAAATAGAATTCACCGATGTCACAGGAAAAAGACAGAAGCAAAAATACAAAGATTTCAATGCTGTCATCATCCAACACGAAATAGATCATCTCGATGGAATCTTATTTATGGACAAAGTGATCCCAGAGAAAAAAAAATCAACAAAGAAATAGGACAAAA
The DNA here is from genome assembly GCA_022736375.1 of Arcobacter nitrofigilis. GTDB lineage: Bacteria > Campylobacterota > Campylobacteria > Campylobacterales > Sulfurovaceae > BN30871. Next base: position 16,036 of record DZCE01000038.1, read on the forward strand.
AGAGATATCGCACAAACCACCCATTTTGGTACATTATATACAATATAGTGTCGCTTTTTGTAC
>DZCE01000039.1 GCA_022736375.1 Arcobacter nitrofigilis
TATCAGCAGCAAAGCTTTCTCTTGAGATGTTAACTACATATGATTTGGATTTTGAAGATAGACAAAAACTTACACTTCAAGCATTTAACTCAGTTAGCCAATCTATATCTATTTTTGAAAAAATGCTAAAAGCAAAACATAAACACTAGATATTAATCCTGATTTCGTTTTTGGCCATTTCAAAAGCGTTGGCGTACTCTTCTGTGCAATGAGTTATGCTATCACTATTCCATATATCACTTATCGCACATATCATATCTGGTTTGTGCTTCATTACACTATTTAGGTTCAATCTGTTAATTCCACCAATGGCACAAATAGGAATGCTTAATTTCACTTTAGCACTACTTAATACCGATAAATCCACTATGTTAGCAGATGGTTTTGTGGATGAATTAAAAAATGAACCAAAAGCTACATAATCAGCTCCCTTGCCCTCAAAGTCATATGCTAAATCAATGTCTCCATAGCATGAAACACCCAAGATACCTTTGAATTTCATTCTAATATCATCAAAGACAGCATGGTCACTACGCCCAATGTGCAGTCCGTCAAGTGATAACTTTATGGCTATATCTATTTTATCATTTAGCACGAATAAAGCTCCAAATTCTCTACACAAAGCTTGTAGGCTAAGTGCTGTTTTTTCTATTGTCTCATCATTACTTGTCTTGTCTCGTAACTGAACAATTCTAGCCCCACCAGATAGAGCTTTTTTCACACTATCGACTATGGTAACAAGCGGTGTCAGATTGTCATCTGTAATCACATACAATCCACTTAGTTTTTGATTCATATATTTCCTTTTTATATTTGTTAATTATGCCATTTATTGCTAAAACTAAAGTTTGCATATCGATGCCTAAAATATTTCAAAATAAATACGATAAATTTTATCTTTATTTAATGTTCACCTTGCTATACTTTTACTACCAAATAAAAATTATTTAAAGGAAATAAAATGTTAGTAACTAAAAAAGCTCCAGATTTCACAGCAACAGCTGTACTTGCAGATGGTCAAATAGTAGAGGATTTCAATCTTTATAAAAATATAGGTGAAAAAGGTGCAGTTGTATTTTTCTATCCACTTGATTTTACTTTTGTGTGTCCTTCTGAGATTATTGCATTTTCACATAGAATAGAAGATTTTACAAGTAGAGGCGTTAATGTAATCGGTGTATCAGTTGATAGTCAATTTTCACACTTTGCATGGAGAGAAACACCAGTAAACCAAGGTGGTATTGGTAGAATAAAATACCCTCTTGTTGCAGACCTTAATAAACAAATATCAAGAGATTTTGATGTACTTTTTGGTGAGTCTGTTGCACTTAGAGGTTCATTCTTGCTTGATAGTGATGGTACAGTTAGACATGCTGTTATCAATGATTTGCCACTAGGAAGAAACATTGATGAGATGATAAGAATGGTTGATACAATGCAATTTACTAACGAGCATGGTGAAGTTTGTCCAGCTGGTTGGGTAAAAGGTGATGAGGGAATGAAAGCAAGCACTGCTGGTGTTGCTGAATATCTTGGCAAAAACGCTGATAGTCTATAAGGTAAAATTGTGCAACATTATATTGAATTACTTAAAGTTCATGGACTTAAATCAACATTCCAAAGATTGCAAATATTAGAAGCAATCGGAATGTGTGGTCACAAGGATATTGATGAGATATATAATGATGTTATTAAAACGCATCCAACAATCTCATTGGCTACAGTTTATAAAAATCTTATAGTAATGAATAATAATGGTGTATTATTTGAAGTCTCCGTACTTGGTAAAAAATCAAAATATGAAATACAAAAAGAAGACCATCTACATCTAATATGCACTAATTGTGGCACTATTCATGATGCTCCTTTGGAGATTTCATTTGATAAAATTGTAAGTGTGGAAAATTTCGAGCTAAACAAAAAAGAGATAAATTTATATGGCACTTGCTCAAACTGCTGTGAACTAAAAGTCTCATAGAGACTTTTAGCTACTTACTAAACTAACCTACTTTTAGATATAATCACAAAAATAAACACAACTATATTGGAAATATATGAAATTGGCAATTGCAATTACAGGTGCTAGTGGCGTAGGATTAGCTAAAAGATTTATAGATAATTTACCACAAGATATAGAAGCGCATATTGTGGCTTCACAAAATGCATCAATAGTTTCTGTTTGTGAAAATAAAAAAGCATTTTTTTATAATAATGATGACATATCAGCCAGCGTTGCAAGTGGTTCATTTGGAGTTGATGCTACTATTATATTGCCATGCAGTATGAACAGTCTAGCAAAGATAGCATGTGGAATAAGTGATAATCTCCCAACCCGTATTGCCGCAGTAGCACTCAAAGAACGCAAAACACTGCTACTTGCTCCTAGGGAGATGCCATTTAGTACAATCGCATTAGAGAATATGTATAAACTCTCCCTTATGGGGGTTATTATCTCTCCTCCTGTGATGGCATATTACAGCGACATAAAAACGCTTGAAGATATGGAGATATTTTTAATTGGCAAATGGTATGACGCTTTGAATATACCACATAATCTATATAAAAGATGGGGAGGTGGCATAGATGCAAAATAGACGAGCAATATATCCAGGGACTTTTGACCCTATTACAAATGGACACCTTGATATTATTAGACGAGCTTGTAGTATGTTTGATGAGATTATCATCGCAGTTGCAAGTAGCGAAGATAAAAAACCTATGTTTGCTTTAGAGGATCGTATTAATATGATATATGTAGCTACAAAAGAGTTTCCAAAGATAAGTATAGTTGGTTTTGACACTCTACTTGTGGATTTATCTGATAAGCTTGAGGCAAATATTGTGATTAGAGGCTTAAGAGCAATTAGTGATTTTGAGTATGAGCTACAAATGGGATATGCAAATGCTTCATTAAAAAAAGAGCTTGAAACAATTTATCTTATGCCACATCTTGAAAATGCTTTTATAAGCTCATCTGTGGTTCGCTCACTGCTTAAATTTAATGGAAAAATAGACCATCTAGTTCCAACAGAAGTTTTAGACTATATGAACAGGGATAAATAGTGTATATACTTTTTGAGGGTATAGATACCTGTGGCAAAAGTACACAGATAGAGCTTTTACAAAAAGATATTCAAAATATATTAATCACACATGAGCCTGGTGGAACAGAGTTTGGGCTTAAGGCGAGAGAAATTTTATTAAGTGGAAAGTTGCAGTCAAAAAGAGCAGAAATATTGCTATTCCTCTGTGATAGGGCTGAGCATTTTGAGCGAGTAATAAAGCCAAATATGGATAAAACTATAATATCTGATAGAGGCTTTATATCTGGTATGGCATATGCAATGGCAAATACAGAGTTAGACTTTGATAAGCTCTTTGAACTAAATATGTTTGCACTTGAGGAGTGCATGCCTGATTATGTAATACTGTTTATCACAAATCGTGAAACACTCATGGAGAGGTTGGGCAATAAGGGACTTGATGGTATTGAGCTACGAGGTATTGATTATCTATTACAAGTGCAGGACAATATGAAAACTATCGTTGATAGATTGGACATTCCATATTTAAAGATAGATGCGACAAATAAAATAGATGTTATTGGTCAACAAATTAGAGATTATTTAGGGAGTGCAATATGATAAACCCACTTAGGGGAATGAAAGATTTGATGTTTGAAGAGAGTGAGAAATTTAATCACATAATCTCAACAGCAACTGCGGTGTCAAAAAAATATGGATACAATTATATAGAAACACCAATACTTGAAGAGACAGCACTATTTAAACGCTCGGTTGGCGATAGTAGTGATATTGTTAGCAAAGAGATGTATCAGTTTATAGATAAAGGCGAAAATGATGTATGTATGCGTCCAGAGGGAACTGCTGGAGTAGTGCGAGCATTTGTAAGCAACAAGCTTGACCGTCAAGGCGGAAATTTTAGATTTTATTATCACGGCTCTATGTTTAGATATGAGCGACCACAAAAAGGGCGTTTACGCTCATTTCATCAGTTTGGATGTGAGAGTTTTGGCGAGGGTAGTGTTTATGAAGATTTTATGATTATTTCAATGATGAAAGATATTTTTGATACTTTAAATATTGGTTTTGTTATTAAGATTAACTCACTAGGTTGCACAACTTGTATGCCACCATACCGTACTAAACTGGTCTCATTTTTGACTAATATTAGTGGTGAGCTTTGTGAGGATTGTAATCGTCGTATAGATACAAATCCAATAAGAGTGCTTGATTGTAAAAATACGCATTGCCAGTCTTTGCTTGAAAATTCTCCAAAATTAATAGCTAATCTATGTGATGAGTGTGATAGTGACTTTGAAAAATTAAAATCACTACTGGAGGGCTCAAATATCGCATATGAAATTGATACGAATTTGGTTCGTGGGCTTGATTATTATAATAAAACTGCATTTGAGTTTGTAAGCAATGAGATAGGTAGCCAAAGTGCCATAGCTGGTGGCGGTAGGTATGATAAGCTTGTAGAGTATCTTGATGGTAGAGCTACGCCTGCTGTTGGATTTGCTCTTGGGATTGAGAGAATTATGGATTTAGTTCATTTGCCAGAGCAACAAAGAAATGGCATATATCTATGTAGTATGGAAGAGGCTGGGGTGGATATATTATGTAAACTAGCGAGTAAGCTTAGAGCAACTGATAAAGTCACAGTAGATTACAACACCAAAGGACTAAAATCGCATCTCAAATCAGCAGATAAAGCTATGGCAAAAGCTATCTATTTCATAGGTGGTGATGAGCTTGCTAATGGCACTATTTGGGTTAAAGATTTAGAAAACAAAGAAGAGAGAGTGGTGTCTATCGACTCTTTATGAGTCAAAGATACTTGAGCCAATGCGTACTAGATTTGAACCACAAGCAATAGCTAATTCATAATCCCCACTCATTCCCATAGAGCATATACTAGCACCCTCAAGCTGGTCATATATCTCTTTTGTGATGATAAAACTTTCTTTTACTTTGTCAATATCTTCGCTATTGGCTCCAATACACATAACGCCTTTTAGTTTTATGTTGGGGCAAGTTTTTTGAATCGTACTATAAATTTCTATCGCTTCATCTACATTTACGCCACTTTTTGTATCTTCGTTTGCACTATTGATTTGTAGCAAACAATTCATAGTTTTATTTGCAGTTACTAGTCTATCATTGAGAGCCTTAGCAAGCTCTAAGCTATCAAGAGATTGGAATAGACTAGGGTGAAGTGCAATTAGTTGGTTGATTTTATTTTTTTGCAGAGTGCCTATCATGTGCCACTCGATTGGTAAATCCTCAAGCTCATCACTTCTAAGTGAGAGTTGCTGTACTTGGTTTTCTCCAAATGCTCTTTGTCCTAAGCTATACAGGGTGGCGATATCTTCAATAGTACTATATTTACCAACAGCCACGATTTTAACTATATGATGTTCGCTCACCATCATTCTGGCTTGTTCCACATTCCATATCACTTTATCTAGATTACTACTTAGTTTCTCTCTTGTCATTTTTTTATCCCAATAGTCTATTTATGTCGTTGTAAAGTCCTAAAAACATTAGCCCTATTAATAATCCCCAGCCAACTAATGTAAGTTTATATAGCACGGCATCGCTCGGTGCTTTTTTTGTTATCATCTCATAGAGATTAAACATAATATGCCCACCATCAAGAGCGGGAATCGGTAGAAGATTTAAAACACCCAGATTAACAGATATTAGTGCAGCGAAAAACAGAAGTGTAACAAAACCATCATTGCTAGCTTTTGATGTAATATCCACAATAGATACAACCCCACCTACCTGATCAGATGGCACTGCTCCTGTAATAAGCTTTTCAACACCTTTGGTTATAAGCAGTGTTGCATTTTTGGTTTGATTTATAGCGTACTCGAGGGCTTCAATGGGATTTAGATAAATTACAGTTTGTGTACCAAGGGGCTTTATTCCTATAATTTTTCTTTTTACTTCATCACCAAATATATTTTTATCTACTATGTTTTTTGGCGTTAGTGGCACTACTAGAGTTTCGCCACTTCTTTTAATCTCTATATTAATGGCTCCACTATTGTTTTCAATAGATTTACCTATATCTTCCCAATATAAAATTGGTTGGTTATTTATGGAGATTATTTTATCTCCTTTTTGAAGCTTTGCTGTGAATGCAGGGGTGTCTGGAGAGATTTCTCCAATATCAGCCACTATCTTTGGAACTCCAGCAAATGCAATGATGAGATACAATACAAAAGCCAATAAAAAGTTAGCAAATGGACCAGCTAAAAGTATAATTATTTTTTGCCAAGGCTGTTTTGTGTTGTAGCTATCACCATCAAAGCTTTTTTTGGTTGGATCGCTGTCATCTTGACCCTTCATCTTTACATATCCACCAAGTGGAATAAGACTGAAACTCCACTGCGTATCACCTATAGTGCGAGAATAGAGTTTTTTGCCAAAACCTATACTAAAAACCTCAACCCTAACACCAAAAAATCTAGCAGCACTGAAATGCCCAAGCTCATGAAAAAATACTAACAGTGATAAAACAATTAATGATATTAAAATACCCATTTATAACCTTGAAGTTTGTCTAAAGAAATCTCTCACATACTCATAGCCAGAGTATAAAGTAAGTATAACAGCAATCCATAAAATTAAGCTAGCATAAGGCCATTCCATAAGCAAAAATCCAATAGCAATCATCTGTACCACAGTTTTTATTTTGCCCATCATTGACGCTGCAATGTCCATACCATTGGCAACAGCATTTACCCTAAGTCCTGTAATAAATAGTTCACGAGATAGTATCAGATATATAGCCCATGGAGATGCACGATCTAACATCATAAGGCCCAAAAATCCAGCAAGTGTAAGCATCTTGTCAGCTAGTGGGTCTAGTATGGAGCCTAGAGTCGTTATCTGATCAAAAGTTCTAGCTATATACCCATCAAAAAAATCAGTAGCACTAGCTATGACAAATATAAATACAGCCATAAAATCAAGCCAACTGTAATGAATACCGCTAAAGATACCCAAATCTCTATTGACAAGCAAAACAAACATAACTGGTGCCAAAACCAAACGAATGAGAGCCAATATGTTTGGAATGTTAAATATTTGCGATTTCATTATTGGAATGTTGTGCCACCATCAACAACGATAGTTTGTCCTGTTATCCATCCAGCTTCAGGTGTGCATAGGAAATATACGCTACCAGCAATATCATTTGGTTGACCCATTCTATTTAACGCTGAACGCTTAACTGTTTCAGCTTTTACCTCTTCATAGTTTGTGAATGCTTTAAGTGCGTCAGTGTCGATTGGTCCACCACTTACAGCATTTACACGGATATTCATCTCTCCAAGCTCCACGGCTGCATATCTACTCATAGCTTCAACTGCTGCTTTGTTTGTGCCGTGACCAGCATAATTTTCTATGAATATCAAATTACCAGTACTTGACATAGTTACGATAGCACCACCACCAACTTTTTCCATTCTTTTTGCTGCTTCTTGTGAGCCTACAACAAATGCATTTACTGTTGCTGTATATATATTATTAAGCCCTCGTGGCTTTAGACGCATAAACTTACCATACCCACCTACCACTGGACGACCATAAATCATAGCATTACTAATAAAGAAGTCAACTCTATCAAAATCTTTATCAATAGCTTCAAAAAGTGGTTTAAATTCATCAGGTTCAAGGATATTTAGAGGATAAGCTCTAGCTTTAATACCATATTCACTTTCCCATTTAGTAGCCAAATTGTTTGCTACTTCTTCATTACTGTTATATGTAAAAGCTACATTTACACCGTGTGCTGCAAATTTATTAGCAATAGCCTCTCCGATACCTTTTGTTGCTCCAGTGATTACTACTGTTTTACCCTTCATGTATGACTCTGTACTTGACATTAATTAACTCCTACTATTTTATAATTTTTCATAACTTCTTCTATCGCCTTCATATTGCTACTGCTTGGAGGCACTAATGGCAATCTATATTCAAGAGTGTCAATTAGACCAGCGATATACATGGCAGCCTTGATTGGTATAGGATTGCTTTCGCAAAAAAGGATTTTATTGATCGGATACAGATCCTCATTAATCTTTCTAGCTACTTCAAAATTTCCACTCATAGCTTCATGCACAAGCTTTGCTTTTAAATCAGGTAATAAGTTTGAAGTCACAGATGTAATTCCCACACCACCACATGCAAGAATAGCAAAATCAATAGCATCATCACCACTAAAAATAGCCAAATCTGGGCATTTGTGACGAAGTTCAATGACTTTTTCAAGCGAACCACTTGCCTCTTTTGTCCCAAATAGATTAGGCAGTTCATCAAAAAGTCTTTTTGTAGTTTCGCTACTTATATCTACGCCAGTTCTCCCTGGAACATTATATAGCATACATGGTATTTCAACAGCACTGATGATTGCTTTATAATGTTGATATAAACCTTCTTGACTTGGCTTGTTGTAGTATGGACTTACAGAAAATATGGCATCCGCTCCACAAGCCTGTGCATATTTCGCTATCTCTACTGCTTCATGAGTTGCATTGCTACCAGCACCTGCAAGGACTTTTACTTTTGTGCCTTTGCATACTTCAACAGCTATCTCTATACATCTTTTATCTTCATCATAGCTCAGAGTTGCACTCTCGCCAGTCGTACCAACAGGACATACAGCGTCAATGCCATTATCTATTTGTCTTTGTATTAATTTTGCGTAAGTTTGCTCATCAAGTCTCCCATTTTTAAATGGTGTAATTAGTGCCGTTGTAGCACCTGTAATGGCTGGTTTCATTTTGACTTCCTCAATATCATTGTTGTGGAGTGATTTACATTAAAATATTTTTTTGCTACTCTTTGTATATCATTGAGTGTAATTTTATCTAATTTTTCTTCATATTGCTCTAAAGGCTTAATATTGCCCATCGCATAATAGTCACCATACAGTCCAGCAACAGAGCTAGAGCTTTCTAGTGAATATATAAATTCAGCTTTTGTATTTATTTTGATTTTATTGAGTTCTGCTTTGGTTACATCACCATTTTTTATCTTTTCTAATTCTGACCAAATCGCTTTTTCGACTTTTTCTGGTTTTACTTTACTGCTACACATCGCCATAATCAGAAAAATTCCAGGGTCTTTTAGCTCCATATTGTAAGCAGAAATTTGATTCACTAGAGCTTTTTTATCTACAAGTTCACTCTCTAATCTACTGCTTTTGCTACCACTTAGTATTTGACTGATAACACTTAGGGCTAGTTGGTCTTCATGCTCAAAGTTTGGAATTCCAAAAGCAATAGCTAGGGTATCTACTTTATTACTCTCTTTGTGAAGTTCCACTCGTTTTGCACCGTCGATTTTAGGTTCTACCATTTTTACAATCGGTACTTCTCTTTTGTTCTTAAGCTCACCAAATACATTAGTTGCTTCGTTGAAAATAGTATCTTGATTTACATCTCCAGCTACAATAAGTATTGCGTTATTTGGTTGATAGTGATTTTCATAAAACTCTCTAATATCTTCTATTTTCCATGATAATATATCCTCCATAAAACCAATCGGCAACCAGTGATATGGATGATATGTATAATGAGTATTAAACAGTCTAAAATATAAATAGCCCATAGGATTGTTATCGGTTCTCAGTCGTCTCTCTTCTGCTACTACTGCTCTTTCTTTTTGAAATTCATCATCTTTGAGAGCCAAATTATGCATTAGCTCCGCATATAGTTCAAGAGTTTTTTTGATATTATTGTTTGATGATTTTATATAATAGTATGTTTTATCAAATCCAGTTGCAGCATTATTAACACCACCACTTTTTTTGACAATCCTATCAAACTCTCCTTCTTTGAGATTTGCTGTTGATTTGAAGCTTAGATGTTCAAGCATATGTGCCATTCCAGTTTGTCCCAATGTTTCATTGCGACTACCTACTTTATAGTATATATTTGTAGTTATTACGCCTGTATCATTGTGCATTGGGATGACTACGATTTGCATTCCATTCTCAAGTGTTTTTGTATAGTGTTTTGGTAGCGAGCTTGCCATTATGGCTCCTTGTAAAAGTGTTAGTAATATTATTATTTTTTTCACGACTTGTAATTTGCACCTATTGCTTGGCTTATGTGCGTGTAGCCATCTTTTTTTAGGAGTTCAATTAATCCTAAATTTATATCCCTTAGGAGTTTTGGTCCTTTAAAAACAAGCATACTGTATATTTGAATGAGTGATGCACCATCTTTTATTCTCTCATACGCTTCATTGGCACTATCTATTCCACCAACTGAAATGAGCATAGTTTTACCACAAAACTCTTTGCCAATAGCTTTAAATAGTTCTCTACTTTTTTTGGTCAACAGAGCACCACTAATACCACCAAAATCTTTTGCACGAGGTGTTAATGAGTAGTCTATAGTAGTGTTAGTTGCAATGATACCATTAGCACCATATTCTATCGCAACCTTGCATAATGCAATAGCATCAGTGCTACTCATATCTGGAGCAATTTTTAGGAAAATTGGTTTGTTGGTTAGTTTTTTTGCCATAGTAAAAAGTGTGCTTATAAACTCTTCGTTTTGCAAGTCTCGCAATCCTGGAGTATTTGGAGATGATATATTTATGACAATATAATCACTATAACTCTCTAAATTTTCTATCAAAACTTTATAGTCATTTATGGCATTTTCTTCACTTGTGAGCTTATTTTTACCTATATTTACGCCTATTGCTATTTTGCTATTTGTTGAGTGCTTTAGTTGCTCTATCATCTTGTGCATTCCGTGATTATTAAAGCCCATTGCATTTTGAAGAGAGTTATCTTCTACTAGTCTAAATAGTCTTGGCTTTGCATTACCGTCTTGTGGCTTTGGCGTTACTGTGCCAATTTCCGTGTATCCAAAACCAATAGCTCCAATAGAGTCAATATATGAGCCGTTTTTATCAAACCCCGCACCAAGACCAATTGGATTTGGTAAACTCTTGCCAAAATATTCACATCTAAGCATGGCATCATCCACTAGATATCTGCTAGCAACTATATTTCTAATAAATCCAACTTTGCTCATAATTCTAAGACCACATCCAGCTACACTATGAGCTGTTTCTGGCTCAAGTAAAAAAAGTATTTTTTTTAGATTTTCATATGAAAAGATTGACACTAAATTCTCCGATTTTAAATGTAGAACCCTCTGAACAACCAAAGGCGTTCATAATATCTCTAGCTTTTTTCTTAGACAAGGCACTCACACGCAGGGCTAGTGGTAACTAACTCAAGAGTGAGTAACGCAGTATAAGGGAAAGCTAGAGATACCCTTTGGGTGGGCTTTGCAAATATAACCTTTCACCAGATATTTGCTCAATTTAGCTACGGCTATATTTTCACAAATCTCTGATAAAATTTTACACTTGCAAAACCCATTATGAATACCTTTGGTTGTTCATAGGGTTCTGTCTGTTAGTATACCGAAAAACGGCTAAGAGTAGACAATATTTTAAACTTTAAGAGTTGATATAAGTCTTTGATATTCATCGCATTTAAGCGATAGCGACTCGTGATTTCCATCACAAATTATGCCACCATCTTTGAATACAAATATAGTATCAGCATCTTGAATTGAGCTAAGTCTATGAGCCACCGAGATTGTTATCATCTCACTTTTTAGCTCATCAATAGCTTTTTTGATCTCTCTTTCGCTTATATTATCAAGTGCAGATGTCGCCTCATCTAATATCAAAATATCAGGATTTTTATATAATGCTCTTGCTAGTGCTATGCGTTGTCTTTGTCCTCCTGAGAGGTTTGAGCCTCTTTGAGCTAGTACGGTATCTATACCATTTTCAAGTTTATCTACAAAAGATATAGCGTGAGCTTTAGTTAGTGCTTCTCTTACTTTTGTTGGATTTATCTCTTTGCCGTAAGCTACATTCGCAGCTATTGTGTCATTAAATATCATTATATTTTGAGATACAAATGCTATTTTATCGTGCAAAGACTCTAATGTAAAAGAATTTATATTTTCGTCATCAAGGAGTATTTCGCCACCACTAGGGTCATAAAATCTCACAAGCATATTGACAAGTGAGCTTTTACCAGCCCCACTATCGCCTACTAATGCATACAGTTTGCCTTTTTGTAGACTAAAATTAATATTGCTAAGTGCTATTTTGTCATCATATTTTAAAAATACATTATTGAAAAATATAGTATTTATATTTTTTGTCAGCTCATTTGCTCCATCTGTGATTTTTGGCTCAACACTAAGTAGCTCTTTTATTCTATCATTCGCTGCAACTGCATCTTGTGTTTTATTGTGTAGTCTTGATAGGGCTTTTATAGGAGTATATAGCATAAATAGTGCAGCAGAAAATGAGAAAAATTCACCAACTGTCATATTACCATCAATGACCTCTTTCCCGCCTACAAATACAACTAAACCTATAGCAATAGAGCCTAGTATTTCCATAATCGGAGATGTTAGATTATTCACTTTTACCTGTTTCATTATATATTTAAAAACAGTAGAATTTTCTTCGGCAAATCTACTTAGCTCAAATTTTTGTGATGAATTTGCTTTTATTACATCTATATTTGAGAATATCTCTTCTAGTCTAATTGTCATATCAGCTGTACTTTGTTGGGACATTTTTGAGTATTTTCTCATTTTTTTGGATAGTTTTGCCAGAGGGAAGAGTGCTAATGGCATTATCACAATAAAATATAACGATAATTTTGGATTTAGATAAATAACATAACCAGTTAACGCTACTACAATCAGAGAATCTCTGAAAAATTGTGGGATAATCTCTGATACAATTGACTGAATTCTAGTTATATCATTCGTGATTCGTGATAACAAAATACCTGAATGATTTTTTTGAAAAAACTCCATATCAAGCTTTGTGATATGATGGAGTAAATCCTCTCTGAGTCTTCGTAAAACATCTTGACCTATATAGGTTGTAAAATATGTCTGTACATATCCGCCCGCACCTTTTAAAAAATATACAAAAAATAGTGCGAATGGTATCAGGTATAGCATATGCTCATCTTTTTTGATAAAGACATCATCGAGCGTAGGCTTTATAATCTGTGCCGTTCCTGCTGTGCCTACTGCTACTGCTATCATTCCGATTATGGCGAATATAAATTCTTTTTTGTAATCTTTGAAATATGGCGAATATTGTTTAAATAGTTCTCTCACACTGGTTGCCTCATGCTAATTTTTCCCATAGCGTGCCACTTGGAGTGTCCATTATGTTTATATCTAGTTTTGATAACTCTTCTCTTATGGAGTCAGCTTTTATAAAGTCTTTGGCTTTTTTGGCTTCACTTCTTTGCTCTATAAGCTCATTGATTTTGGCTTTTAGATCCTCATCTATGCCTTGCTGAAAGTACGAAAAAGGCTCTTTGTGTCCAAAGCCCAAAAAAGAGCTTATGTATTCAATATTAGATGCAATCTCTTGTTTTGCACTTTTATCATTTGGATTAATATCAAGTATTTCATTTGCTTTTGCTATCATACTATCTATTATTGAAAGGGCTATGGAGATATTTAGATCGTCCTGCATAGCCTCTAATAGTTGCTCACAAAATTTTTTATTAGACTGGATGATTTTTGCTCCCATGACTCTTTTTTTGAGTCTATATATTCTGTCCAGTCTCTTTTTGGAGCTTAGTAAATCTATCTCGTTAAAGTTAAAATCATTACGATAATGAACGCTCGTGAGATAAAATCTAAGCACCTCTCCATCGTAGCAAGACAAGGCATCACGCAGGAAAAAACTATTTCCAAGGCTTTTGCTCATCTTTTCGCCATCTACTTGCACAAATCCATTATGCATCCAGTATTTGGCTAGTTCGTGACCACTAAAACATCTGCTTTGACTTGCTTCATTTTCATGATGTGGAAATAACAGATCAGCACCTCCACCATGAATATCTATACTATATTTATCCCCGCCACTACTATATTTTTCTATCATTGCCGAACACTCTATATGCCAGCCTGGGCGACCTTTGCCAAGCGTACTATCAAATGAAACTGTATCGGTAGTAGCTTTCCATAGGGCAAAATCTTTTGGATTTTTCTTTTCGCTAATCGCCTCTATTCGACTAATAGTATCATCGCTTACCATATTTGATAGTGTTCCATATAATTTGTCTTTTGTGGTATCAAAATAGACATCATTATTTGATATCTGATATGCAAAGCCTTTTTGTATCAGGGTGTTTATCATCTCTGTCATAGCCCCTATGGATTCTGTGGCTTTTGGAGAAATAGTGGGTCTTTGTACGCCCAAAGAGTCCATTTCATTTAGGTATCTATCCGTATAAAACTCTGTAATCTCTAATAGCGTTTTGCCTGTATCTTTCATCTTTGCTATGATTTTATCATCCACATCTGTAAAGTTTCGTATATATGTTGTGCTGTATCCACTAGCTTTTAGAGTTCTAAAAAGCATATCAAAACTAAGCGAACTTCTAGCATGACCCAAGTGTGCATCATCATACACCGTGGGACCACATACATACAAAGTGGCTTCGTTTGGTTTTATTGACTCGAATTTTAGTTTTGTTTTTTTAGAGCTATCATATATGTGCATTTTCTACCTAATGAGATGAATTAAAAATTGATTTAAAAAGTACAGTATTATACCAAAAAAGCTCATGCCTATCATAAAGTATATACTTTTCTTGCTTTTTAGGATGACTAGCAGTTTATCAAAGCCAACCTCTTTAATGGTTAGCCACATCTGAACAAGTCCACCTATACTTCCTGCGAGAGCCAGTCCAGCTGCACCCATAAATTGCATTAAAATCACTGAAAATATTAGATTTACTACAAGCGAAGCTACTGCTATTTTGGCAGCTTTGATATGTTTATGCATAGCGTATAAATATAGCGAAAATAATTTCGCTAACCCAAACGGTACAAGCCCTACCATATACATCTGCAATACCGCTACTGTATTTTTGGTATCTTCTATATCAAATGCACCTCGCTCAAACAAAAGCCACACGATAGGTTCTGCTACTAATATACCACCAAGCACAGAGATACCAAGAAGCAAGCTAAGCAACCAAAAAGCTCGACTTAGATTTGAAAAAGCTAGAGTTTCGTTTTCATTTTTGATAGCCTTTGATATTGCTGGAAATAGGGCAGTTGTAATAGCTAGAGCAATGATTGCAAATGGAAGCTGAAATATACGATTAGCATAAAATAGATACGAAACAGAACCAGCCACCAAAAATGAAGCCAAGCTAGTATCTATAAATGAGGCTATTTGAGCTGTAGAATTTCCTATCACTGATGGGATAAAAAGTCTCTTAAATTTACTCTCTTCTTCTTTTACATCTTTGGTTTTTCTATATTTCCACCCACCAACTAGCACCTTGGATAGTCCTTTTTTTCGTACAGCATACAGATGAGTGATTATCTGCAGAACTCCACCAGCTAATATGGAAAAACTCAGAGCATAGACTATGGTAGCTGGGTCACTTTTTGCAAAGTACCAAAGTGTAGCTATCATTGCTATATTTAGCCATACAGTAGAAAATGCAGTAGTAAAAAAATGCTCTTTATGCTGGAGCAGAGTACCTAGAAATGTAACTATAAATATCAAATCAAGATACCAGAAATTTATCACAGTAAGAGGTGCAGTTTTGGCTATAAGTTCATCATTCCAATCCCACGCTAAAGCTTTTGTAAATGCCTCAGGGAAAAGTGTCACAAGCAAAGATATAGCCACGATCACAAGCATAAATCGCAAAAATATAGCCACAGCAAACACACCCTTTTGCTTGGAAGCTACATAAGATGGCATAAAACTCTGCGTAAACGACCCCTCTGCAAAAATACGGCGAAACAAATTTGGAAATTTAAATGCCATCAAAAACACATCACTCCATATACTTGCACCCAGTGCAGATGTCATTAGTATATCTCGCAGGAGTCCCGTGACTCTTGATATTAGTATCCCAAATGAGTTTGAAAAGATTGACTTGAATCGCATAATGCTCTTT